>JBKJRJ010000490.1:0-4342 GCA_046594705.1 Vicinamibacterales bacterium | reverse complement strand
GAAGCTGTTGATGTCGACGACACCCACGCCGCACCAGCGCACGCGCTGCTCGACCGCGAGAAACGACTCGACGCGCTCCATGAACCAGTCGAAGTTCAGCAGCTTCGTTTTCGGGTCGCGGTGCGACTTGTCGGTCAGATCGGCAACGACGTCCTCGAAATAGCGCGCGATGTTGCTGACGGTGACGTCCTTCTCCGTGAGCTGACGCTGCAGGCGCTCCATTTTCGCCGCGAAGCCCTCGGACAGGGCGCGGATGGCATCGTGCTTCGATTCTTCGACCAGCTGACGCTGGCGCCTCACCACCTGCTCGACACGGCTCAGCAGTTCCGCTGCCCGATCCGCTTCGAGGTCCAGGCGGGCCTGCACCCAGTCGCGCAGATCCGCGGTACTGCGCGGCTCGAGTTCACCAGTTGAGGTATCAGTTGTGTCCATCTCGCCGGTCACCCATCATCAAGGGCTGTGCCGCGATAAACCCATGTGAATCGGCAGCTCTCGCGACTCCGAGGGAACGGGGTTACTGCTTTACGGAAAAAAATTCACAGCATCAGGTCGCGCGGTGGCCGCCACGCGCGGCGATATACTGGCTGTCATCGTGCCCACCGCTCCGCTGGTTCTCGTCGTCGACGACGATGTCGATACCAGGGAGATGTACGGCTGGTGTCTCGAGGGGCACGGCTTCAGGGTGCAGTTGGTCGGATCCGTCGCCGCGGCGCTCGCGCACACCGCGGTCGAGATTCCCGCCGTGGTCATCACTGACTTCACCTTGCCGGGTGGCGACGGCTTCACCCTGGCCGACGCCATGCGCGGCTCCGTCGACACCGCCCACGTGCGCCTTGTCCTGGTGAGCGGCCGGACCTTCCTCGCCGACGACCAGGAGCGCGCCCGCACACTGTTCGATCGGGTGCTGCTCAAGCCCGTCCTGCCGGACGATCTGGCGGGACACCTGGCCGCCCTCGACGTGACGCCGCGCTAGCCACCTCATCAGGAAGAAGGGTGCAAATTCGCGCATCCCGTCATTCCCCCAGGCGCGCGATCGACCGATAATGGGGGTTCGCCCCATGGAGCGCACCCTGATCGTGGACGACTCGCCGACCATGCGTCGCATGGTGATCGCCTCCCTCCGGGATGTCTGCGTCGGGGGGTTCGCCGAGGCGGCCAGCGGGCTCGAGGCGATCGAGCAGCTCGCGCTCGGGCGCGCTGATGGTCCTCGATCTGAACATGCCCGATATGCACGGCATCGAGGTGCTCAAGTTCGTGCGAGCCCACCAGGCGTTCCGGCGAACTGCACGGCGGGACCGTGAGCGCGACCAGCCGGATTGGGGTAGGCAGCTGTTTCCGCGTCATCTTTCCCGCGGGTAGCGGCCCGCGGCCTGGCGCGCGGGAGTAGAATCGCCTATGCCCAGCGACCTTCCCGCGCAGAGTTTCAAGAACCACGGCCGCCTCGTGCCGATCTACCACGGCGTCGCGATGCCGATCCTGGTCGTGAACCTGCTGTGGACGCTGTACCGCGCGGTGACGCGTCCGGCCTGGGACACCGCGCTGGCGGCGCTGGTCGCCGTCGCCCTGGTGATCCTGATGCTGTTTGTGCGCGTCTTCGTGCTGACGGTGCAGGACCGCGTCATCCGCCTCGAGATGCGGTTACGCCTGCGCGAGCTGCTGCCTTCGGATCTCGTCCCGAGGATTGCGGAATTCACGCCCGGTCAGCTGGTGGCGCTGCGCTTTGCGGGCGACCGCGAGCTGCCCGCGCTCGCCCGCCGCGTGCTGGACGAGCGCCTGCACGATAAAAAGGCGATCAAGCAGCTGATCGCCGACTGGCAGGCCGACCATCTCCGTGCCTGAGACGCTGCCCGACCCGTGGCGCGAGGCCTTGCTGGAATCCTCGCTCGATTGCGTCATCATCATGGACGCCGCGGGCCGCATTCTGGATTTCAACGACGGCACGGCCAAGACCTTCGGCCTCGATCGGTCGGCCACCATCGGGCGCCCGTTGGGTGATGTCTTCGTGCCGCCGGAGCTGCGCGAGCGGCACGCCGCCGGCCTTGCCCGCTATCTCTCGACCGGGCAGTCGAGCATCCTCGGTACCCGCGTGGAAGTGCCGGCGCTCCACTCGAGCGGCCGCCGCCTCCAGGTCGAGCTCTCCATCGTCCGTCTCAGCGGCACGGATCCCCCTCTGTTCGTCGGACACCTCCGCACCATCGAGGCGCGCGTCCGATCGCAGCGGCGGTTGCGGGTCAGCGCGGCGGTGCACGCCGTGCTGGCGTCCGAGCAGGACGTCGATGTCGCGGTGCAGAAAACGCTGGCGGCGCTCGGCGATGCGCTCGGCTGGCTCTGCGTGCAGTTCTGGACCGCGCCCGACGATGGTTCCGCGCTGATCCTGCGCGCCTGGTGGGACAGTCCCGCGTCGACCGCAGATGTCACGCCGATCCGGACCCTCCGTACGTTTGCGCCAGGGGCTGGCCTGCCGGGGGCCGCCTGGTCGGGCGGGCAGCCGATCTGGATCGAAGACGTCGCCAAGGCCGACAATTTTCCCCGAGGGCCGGCGGCGCTCGCCATCGGAGCGCATAGCGCGTTCACGCTGCCGATCGACGTGCACGGCCGGGTCGTGGCCGTGATCGAGGCCTTCGCCGGTCACGAAGAGAGCCCTGACGAGGAATTGCTGCAGCTGCTCGGCGCCCTCGGCCGGCAGCTCGGCCACTTCATCGAGGAATCCAGCGCTCGCGCCGATCGTGACGCGATGCTGGTGCGCGAGCAGGAAGCCAACCGGCTGAAAGACGAGTTCCTCGCGATCGTCTCGCACGAGCTCCGGACGCCGCTCGCGCCAATCCTCGGCTGGGCGCGCATGCTGATGTCTCCGCAGCTGTCGCCCGAGCAGCTCGCGACCGGGCTGCAAAGCATCGAGCGGAACGCCATCCTCGAAACCCAGCTCGTCGAAGATCTGCTCGACGTCTCCCGGATGATGGCGGGCAAGCTCGCAATCGAGCCGGTGCGCGCCGATGCGGCAGCAGCCATCCGCGCGTCGGTGGACATGCTGCGCCAGGCGGCGGCGCACAAAACGCTGGAGATCTCCGTGGACGCCGCGGCGACGCTGCCCTGCGTACTGGCTGACCCGAAACGACTGCAGCAGATCGTCTCCAACGTCCTGTCCAACGCCATCAAGTTCACCCCGGAGGGAGGGACCATCGCGGTGGCGGCGCGCGAGGCGGACGGCCGGCTCGAGGTGGTGGTCAAGGATTCCGGGATGGGCATCGATCGAGCGTTTCTGCCGCACGTCTTCGACCGGTTCCGGCAGGCCGCCGCCCCCCAGGCGCGCGTCACGGGAGGGCTCGGCTTGGGGCTTTCGATCGTGCGCGACCTCGTGGAGGCGCATGGCGGATCAGTCACGCTCGACAGCGACGGTCCCGGCCGCGGCACCACGGTCACCCTCAGCCTGCCCCTCTATCAGATCTCGCGGACGGTAGACCCTCCCGGTCACGGATCCTGAAGATCCACTCCTGCCATGTCACCTGAGCTGCGGCTGATGATCGCCCCAGGGCACGCCTACGCCGCGCTCGCTCGCGTGCCCGGCCGCGCCACGTGGCTGACGGCGCTGCGGCGTCCGGCGCTGGTCGCCGTGACCGTGGGGGTCTGCACGGCCATGGCGGCGACGGGACGCGTGACACCGGCGCTCGTGCTCAGCACGACCGTGTGCTGGAGCTTCGTGGTCCTGCTCCAGGCGGCGATCGCGCTGGCACTGGTGGCGGCCCCGGCCCGGCGTACGGTCGGCGTCGCCCGGGCCATCGACCTGTTCTTCGCCGGCCACGCGCCGTGGTCGCTGTGGCTCCTGGCCGCGGCGGCGTGGGCCCCTTCGCCGGTCGGGCGCCCGCTGATGCCCTTGCTGGCGGCGGCGGTGGTGCCGCTGGTGCTGACGCCGCGTATCGTGATGGCATTTTTCCGGGAGGTCCTCGAGATGGACCCGCGAGAGGCCGCGGCGCGCACGGCGGCGCACCAGGCCGCCACGTGGCTGGCTTTCCTAATCCTGTACGGCACCGCCGTGCAGCTGTTGCCGCGGGTACTCGAATGGTTCGCCTGAGGGTGGGACCGCGGACGCTGGCCGCCCTCGTCGTGATCGCCGGGCTGCTGCTGACACTCGACGACGAATTGCCGGCGTCCCGGCCGCCGGTCGTGGCGGCCGGCTATACCATCCTGGCCGCCGACCTCCACGTGCACAGCTTTCCGGGGGACGGCTTCCTGCCGCCCTGGGAGATCGCGGTCGAAGCCCGGCGGCGGCGCCTGGATGCCGTCGCGCTGACCAATCACAATTCGAGCCACTCCTGGCGCCTGGCGCGGTGGCTCGCACCCGTCA
>JBKJRJ010000433.1:0-3130 GCA_046594705.1 Vicinamibacterales bacterium | reverse complement strand
CCAGGCGCCAGTCCCAGAGAATCTCGCCGTGACCGTCCAGGACGACCGGTCACCGCCAGCCTACTAAAATGACATCCGTTCCCTACCCGCAGGCTGATAGAGGCGGACGCTCACAGGTTATTAAGCTGCGAGAGCGAGCTGCGTGTTCGCAGTTGTGTTTTTCCACCTTTTAACGAGGTTGATGGTCCTCGGCACGCATCCTACGAAACCGTATCTCCGTCGAATCTGGGTCGCCCCCTTGCCGTTCATTGTACGACGGTTGGCAAGCTCTTCTGCGACCAATCCGCGCGCCCGGTTCTGCCCTCGAGGTTCGGCGGTAGAATTGGGGCACTTTGAAGGTTCGCGCGCTCCTCGCGGCGCTGATGGCCGCTTCGTGTCTGCTTTCCGTCCCGCTCCCCGCTCCGTCGGCCTGGTCTTTCCTCTCGGCAGCCGACCAGCAGCCCGCCGCTCCCGCGCTCCCCTACACCGTCGTCACGCGTGACGCCCGGCGTCCGCTCGCCAGCCGCGTGATCGGCGGCCAGGAGATGTTCGCCCTCGACGATCTGGCGCGGCTGTTCTCCCTGACGGTGCGCGAGGACGCCGCGGCGGGCGGCCTCACCGTGGTCGCCGGGGGGCAGACCATTGTGCTCTCCGCCCAGCAGCCACTCGCGTCCGTCGCCGGACGGATGATCTCGCTGCCCGCCGCGCCGGTGCGCGACGGCCGCACCTGGTATGTGCCGGTGGACTTCGTGAGCCGCGCGCTGGCGCCGATCCTGCCCTCGCGCCTCGAGCTGCGCAAGCCGTCGCGGCTGCTGATCGCCGGCGACGTGCGCCTGCCCCGCGTGGCCGCGCGCGCCGAGGCGATCGGCGGCGCTACGACCCGCGTGACGATCGATGTGGCGCCGCCGACGCCGCACACCGTGTCGCAGGAGACCGGGCGCCTCCTGATCCGGTTCGACGCCGACGGGCTGGACCTTGGCGACATCCGCGTCGCCCCGACCGACACGTTGCTCGGTGTGCGCAGCGGGGACGCGCCGGGCGTCCTGGCGATCGACCTCGGCCCGCGATTCGGCTCGTTCCGGGCATCCGACCAGCCGGCGCCGACACCCGGGGCCGGGCGGATTTTCGTCGACGTCCTGGCGCAGACCGAGACACCGGCGCCGGGTGCGCCGCCCGGGGGGCCGCCGGCCGCCGCACCGCCGGCGGCCGCGCCGATCGAGATGCCGCCCCTGCTCGACCTGCCGACGCCAGGCGGCCTGCGCGCCATCGTCATCGACGCCGGTCACGGCGGCGACGACACCGGCGCACGGGGGGCGAAGGGCGTGCTCGAGAAGAACGTGACGCTGGCCGTGGCACGCCGGCTCAAGGCGGCGCTCGAAGCGCGGCTCGGTGTGCGCGTGCTGCTGACGCGCGAGGGGGATCAGGCGGTGGCGCAGGATCAACGGGCGGCGCTCGCCAACAACAACAAGGCGGATCTCTTCATCAGCGTGCATGCCAACGCATCGCTGCGCCCCGCGGTCGTCGGCGCGGAGGTCTTCTACCTGAGCCTGGACGGCTACGGCGACCAGGCCCAGCGCATGTCGCAGGGCGGCGCCGAGGCGCTGCCGCTGCTGGGTGGCGGCAGCCGCGAGATCGAGATCACGCCGTGGGAGCTGGCCCAGGCGCGTCACCTCGATCAGTCCGCCGCATTCGCTCGTTCGATGGAAGCGGCGTTGCGCGAGCGCGTGGCGATGAGCCCGCGCGCGCTGCAGCAGGCCCCTTTCCGCGTGCTGGTGGGTGCCAACATGCCGGCGGTCCTGGTGGAGCTCGGCTTCCTGACCAATCCGCAGCAGGAGCAGCAGCTCGGCAGCGACGAGCACCAGGGCGCGCTCGTGCAGGCGCTGGTCGAAGGCATCATCCGCTACCGGGCGGCCGTGAGCGGGACACGATGATGCCGCGGCGCGGCCTCGCCATCGGCGCGATCGTCCTGTTTGGCCTGGCGGCGGCGTGGCTCCTCTTCATCGGCTTGCCGCGGTGGTATGCCGGCCGCCAGGCGCCCGCCGCGGTGGCCGCCGGCGCCAACGGCGGCGCCCCGGCCGAACCGGTGCGCAAGATCACCGCGACGCTCTACTACGTCAGCGAGGACGGCATGGCGCTGCAGCCGGTGCAGCGGGAAGTCCCGTTCGGCGCCACGGTCGCCCAGCAGGCGCGCGCGATCGTCGAGGCGCAACTCGCCGCGGCGGCGCCGCTGGTCAGCGCGATTCCGGCCGAGACACGGTTGCGCGACGTCTATGTCACCGAGCGCGGTGATGCCTTCATCGATCTGTCCGGCGAGGTGACCGCCAGACACCCCGGAGGATCGCTCGACGAGATCTTCACGGTCTATACCCTCGTCAACGCGCTCACGGTGAACCTGCCCGCCGTGACGCGCGTGCAGATACTGGTAGACGGCAAGGAAGTCGACACACTCGCAGGTCACGTCGACCTGCGTCATCCGCTCGCGAAGAGCCTTGAATGGGTAGTACATGAATCGCATTGACGGACGTTCTCCCGCGCAGCTGCGCCCCACCACCCTCACGCCCGGCTTCCTGGCGCACGCCGAAGGCTCGGTGCTCATCGAGGTCGGCCGCACCAAAGTGATCTGCACGGCGAGCGTCGAAGACCGGGTGCCGCCGTTCCTCCGCAACAGCGGCAAAGGCTGGGTCACGGCGGAATACGGCATGCTGCCGCGGGCGACCTCGACGCGCACGCAGCGCGAAGCGAGCACCGGCAAGGTGGGCGGCCGCACGCAGGAAATCCAGCGCCTGATCGGCCGCTCGCTGCGATCCGTCGCCAAACTCGAGCAGCTCGGCGAGCGGACGATCTGGGTCGACTGCGACGTCATCCAGGCCGATGGCGGCACCCGCACCGCGTCGATCACCGGCGGCTTCGTCGCGATGGCGCTGGCGATGAAGCGGATGAAGGACCTCGCCCTCATCAAGGACATCCCGATCACCGACTACGTCGCCGCCACCAGCGTCGGCATCGTCGACGGCAGCGCGCTGCTCGACCTCGCCTACGAGGAAGACTCCAAGGCCGAGGTCGACATGAACTTCGTCAAGACCGGCGACGGCCGCTTCATCGAGCTGCAGGGCACGGCCGAGGGCCAGCCCTTCGACCGCCGCGCGCTCGA
>JBKJRJ010000365.1:0-6973 GCA_046594705.1 Vicinamibacterales bacterium | reverse complement strand
GGTTCGGGAGTTCCGGTGGCGGGCATGATGGCCGGGTCCATGCCGTCGACGTCGATCGTGAGATAGACGTCCGGGGCGAGGGAGTCCACCACCGCCTCCATCCACTTCGGGTCGCGCCGCATCGACACGTCGAAGAACACCGTGGTCTTCAGCTTGGGCAGGACTTCGGCTTCCTCGGTGGACAGGCTGCGGATCCCGACCTGCGTGATGTTGGCGTGGCGCAGCGCTCGACGCATCGCGCAGGCGTGGTTGTGCGGCGTCCCCATGTAGGAATCGCGCATGTCGGCGTGGGCGTCAATCTGCAGCACCGACAAACCGGGGTACTTGCGCGCGGCGGCGGCGACCAGCGGCGGCGTGATCGAGTGCTCGCCCCCGATCGAGAGCAGGAACTTGTCGCGGCCGATCACCTCGTAGGCGACGCGCTCGATCTCCTCGAGCAGGGGCTCCATTTCGCCGAACGGCAGCTCCATCTCGGGCAGGGTGAAAATGCCGACGCCGTGCACGTCGGCGCGCATCTCCTCGTCCCACAGCTCCATGTGTGAGGACGCCTGGAGGATTTCGTGCGGGCCGTTGCGGGTACCACCCACGTAGGACGTGGTGCGGTCCACCGGGACCGGCAGAATGACGACGCTGGCCTCGTCGAAGGAACGGCGGGTCGGCAGCGCGCCGCCGAACACGAGGGCCTCGGAATGGTCGAACTGGAACGGCAGATCCATGACTAGCGAGCCTCGAAACGCGCGGGCGGAAAGGGACGGCCGTTGACGGCCATGACAGGACCGGACAGATCGAAACGCATCGGCGTGCGGCGGGTCAGCGTGTCGCGCGCACTCGCGGCCAGCGCGCTGACCAGCAGCGGCAGGGCGATGGTCGCGTCGGCCTGCACCGTGACCTGCTCGGCGTCGGTGGCCAGCTTGCCCCAGCTGCGCGCTTCCTCCAAACTCGACCCGGAGGCGCCGCCAAAGTGCGGCACGTCGGTGACGATCTGCAGGGCGTAGCGGTGGCCGCCGATGCGGTCGTCGAAGAACTCGGCCTGCACGCTCGCCTGGTTGATGAAGTTCTTCGGCGTGCCACCGCCCAGCACGACCGACGCGGTGCGGGGGTGGCGGATCACGACGTTGGCCGACTCGATGATGTCGCCGATGATGTCGATCTGGCCGGCAACGGCGCTGCGGTGACGCGCCTGGGAGAGGCCCATGCCGATCGAGGAGTCGGCGATCGCGGGGCAGAAGATCGGAATGTTCGCCTGGTAGGCCGCCGTCAGGATCCCCTCCTGCCCGGTTTCCTTCCAGAGATACTCGCCGAGCCGGTAGAGGAACTCACGCGAGGTATGCGGCCGCGGCTCGAGGGTCAGCGCGAACTCGGCAATCCACTCGTCGTTGTCACAGAACTCGTCTTCGCGCGCGTAGGTGTCGTAGACGCGGTCGATGTGTTCGGCCTGCAGCGCCGCATCGTCCTCCTGAGGCGAGCCGATGTAGTGGCGGCGGCCGCGAGTCTCGTGCAGATCGTGGTAGAGGTTGGCGCCGGTCGAGACCAGGCAGTCGATGTAGCGATGCGCGATCAGGTGCGCCACGATCAGCCGCAGCCCGCCGGCGCTGAGCGCGCCTGCCATGCCGAGAAAGATGGTGCAGTCGTCGCCCAGCATCCGCTCCCAGATGCGGCGCGCGGTGGCGAGGTTCCGCCCCTGGAACGAAATGCGCTCCATGCGCGCAAGGAGATCGTCGGCCGCGGCGTCCGGCTGGACCACGAACGGCTCGACAGGCGCGCGGAGAAAACGGGACTTCGCCTTCATGCCGCGGACATTTTGCCACGTTCGCAGGAAGGAATCGACGGATCTTTCGACGCCGCCGCCTCAGAAGGCGCGGCCGATACGGCCGAAGAACGTGGCGCGGCCGCGGCCCGCGGCGGGATCGCGCGTCCAGGCGGCGCCGGTGGCGATCGTCAGCCGTACGTAGTGGGCGAGCACGACGTCGAGCGACAGCTCGCCGCCGACCGAGGTGCGGACATCCGCGGCGCGGAACGTCGTATGCCACGCGTGGACGGCGTCGACGAAGGCGGCCGCATGGACCGCGCGCAAGAAGACCGGCCACGCCCCCGCGCCGCGCTGCACGCGTGCGAGCGGCACGCGCAGATCCACGTTGGCGACCGCCACCCGCGAGCCGGTGACGTCGTCCGGCGCCACGCCGCGGAGGAGGCCCACGGCGTCCCTGCCGAAGTCGAACACGGGCTCGCCGCCACCCGGCCCCGAGGCGGAGAACTGGCGGCGACTGCGCGCCGGACCCCAGCTGCCCGCGGCCGCGAGACGTCCCGCGACCACCGCATGCGTGCGCCAGAGCCGCTGGTAGGCGCGCGCGTCGAACACCGCCGCGCCGGCATCCACATCCGAGCCCAGCACCGTCCGGCTGGTTTCCGCCGCCGCCTGGACGGCAAAGCCCTCTTCGGTGCTGATGGAGTAGCCGAAGAGACGACGGCTGTCGTGCCGCCAGCCGCCGCGCAGCGACCGCAAATCCCGGCCCGCGGTCCGGGTCGCGCAGCTGCCGCCCGTGTCAGGCCGGCACCTGAGCCGGTCGCTCTCGGCGTCGAAGCCCGCGAAGAGGGTCTCGGTCCAGCGAATGTGGCGGAACGGCAGTAGCACTCCGGCGAAGATCTCCCGGCTGCGCACCAAACCTCCCTGGACCGGATCGGTCTCGTCGGAATAGCTGGCCAGCAGCGTCGGACGCCACCGATCGTAGGCGTACGCCGCGTGCCAGTCGGGGCGCAGGCGTGAGCCGGTCCACCCTGCGTCAACGGCATAGGCATGCCGCCCAAGCGCATCCACCATGGCGGTGGCCGCGCCGACGACAACCTCGTCGGCGTCGAGTTCAATCAATGGCGTCCACGAGGTCGGCACGAGCGTCCGCCAGGGACGATACCGCTGGTCCCCCGGATCCGGATCGGTGCCGCCAGCTGGCGCCTTGACTCGATTGCCCGCCTCCGCCACGGCCGTCGTACGAAATCCGTCCGAACGCACGACGCCCGTCGTCAACGGGATGGAGAACAGATCGTATCCGTCAGCGGTGTAGCCGACATAGATCAGCGAGCCGCCCGGCTCGATCTCGGGAAACTGGGCGCCGCCAGCGCTGTCGGTGATCTGACGGATCGGCGAACCCGCCACGTCAATCGCATACACGTTGAAAGGGCCGTCACCCGCGGTGGCGGCGAACAGGACGGTGGCGCCATCGGGGCTCCATGACGGCGTGGCCACGCGGCCCTTGTCGCGAGCCACCAGCACCCGAACCGCGGCGGTCACCGGGTCGATCAGAACCAGCTCGTGAACCCCGGCGCGGCGACGCTCGGCGACGATACGGCGGCCATCCGGCGACCAGCGCGGTCCGGTGTAGTCCGCCTCCACCTCGTCGAGGAGCAGCCGTGGCGTCGACACGCCGGCGGGGAGGAAGTCGACGAGGGCGAGCGCCCGACGCCCGGTCGCCTGCACGGTGCAGATGATGGTCCGTCCGTCTGGCGACAGATCGGGATCCCCGGCGCGCGCACCCTTCGTCAGACGATGCACGCGCCCGCCCACGGTTTCGCCGGCTTGCACGGCATACAGATCGGAGTGGAGTGCGACGGACCGCACACGCTCCACCTGGTCGAACACGATCCAGTCGCCACGGACGGACGTGCGGTTGCCCGGCGTGCGCCACGCCACGCGACGCGGTGGGCCGCCGCCGGGCGGCAACGACATCAGGGCGGGGAAGCCGTCCGGGTTCGACATCCGGTAATAGATCGTGCCGTCTGCGGCCACCGCAGGGGCGGCGACGACGAACCCGTGCCGCGTCAGCCGCGCCGCGCGGCCGTCTGTCTCGCTGGCGGCGACACCCGCGCGTTCCCGCGACTGGCGGAAGTCGTTCCAGAGCTGATCCGCCGACCGCCCGAACACCTGCTTGAACGCACCCGAGCCGAAGAACGGCAACCGGCCGGAGGTCCTGTCCGCGAGTTGCGTGAGCTGCTCCGGGCCGTAGGTGTCGGCGAGGAACTGGTGGAAATAGGCACCGTAGGCGTACTGCGCGTTCCCCGCGGGCCAGTCATCGAGGCCTCCCGCGGCCCGGTGGCGCGGCTCGAATCGTCCGGCCGCGGCGGCGAGGTCGACGATCGCACGGAAATCGCCAGCGTGAATCCGCCCCTCGCCGGTCATGCGGCTCTCCTCGAACGTGGCCAGACCCTCGACCTGCCAGGCCGGCAGGAACCCGTTGGCGAACGCGGGCGGCACGCGACCGAATACCCGCCGCACGGCCTGCAGTAAGCCGCGGGACCGATCGAGGTGAAGGATGTGTGTGTACTCGTGGGTGAACACCAGCTCGAGCCAGTCCGTGGAGTTGCCGATGAGTGTCTCCGGCCCCGGCGGTACGGCGGCGATTTCGATGGTGTCGTACGGCAGCGGTGTCGCCCAGCCGTTCGCCAGGTCGGTCTGGTCCACCAGAATCACCTGCACCCGGCCGCGCGGCACCCCGAGCTCCGGCACGAACTTCTGCCGCACGCGCTCGGCAATCGCCGCCAGGCGCCGCGCCAGCGCCGCCTCTCCCTGGTGGGCATGCACGTCGAAATGCGCCGTGCGGATGGTCCGGAATCGCAGCCGGGGATCGTAGCGCCCCGCGGCCGAGACGCCGGACGCGCCGCCCAGGCACGCCAGGATCAGGAGACTAGCGAGGATTCGAACGAGAGACATCTTTCAGGAACGTGAAATCCGCAATGGGGGAGAGCCGGATGCCGTGGATGCCGGGCTGGGACACCGCCACGTTGGTTTTGTACCAGAGGCTGATCAGCGGCACGTCGCGCGCGATCGCCGCCTGCGCCGCGCCGTAGAGCAGGCGCCGCTGCGTGTCGTCAGACATCGCCGACGCCTCGTCGATCAGCCGATCCACTTCCGCGCTCTGGTAGTGCGCGCGGTTCAGGCCATTGGGCGGCGCCTGCCCCGAATGGAACACCCGCCGCAGCATGTCGGGATCGGTGACCCCGACAAACTGGGCGGTGTACATCTGAAAGTTACCCTTCACGACGTCACCCAGCAGTGTCGCGAACTCCTGCGAGCGCACCTCGACGGCAATGCCGACGCGCTTGAGGTCCTGCTGGATCGCCGCGGCCTGCACGCGGTACATCTCGGCGGTCGAGGTTTTGAGCGTCAGCGTCAGCCGCGGACGCGGCCCGTCGCCGTCCGGGTCCCGCAGCCCGGCCTCGTCGAGCAGGCGCGCCGCCTGCGCCGGGTCGAACGTGAAGTCGAAGACCTCGCGCTGAAACGCCCACGACATCGGCGGCACGATCCCGACCGCCGTCGACGCATAGCCGCGCCGGAGATATTTGACGATCGCCTCGCGATCGATCGCATAGCCAATCGCCCTCCGGACCTCGAGGCGCTGGAGCAGCGGGTCCCTCAGGTTGAGCCCGATGTAGGCGTAGTCGGTGCCCGGCCCGGTCGCGATCCGCAGCGCCCCCTCGCGTTGCATCTGCCAGACGATGTCGGGCGCGACGTCGTTGACGATGAGATCGACCGCGCCCTTCCTCAGTTCGAGCCCCCGCATCGTGTCGTCCGGCACGACCTTCAACACGATCCCGGAGTTCTTCGCCGGGCCCTCGAAGTAGCGGTCGAAGCGCGTCAGCACGATGCGGTCATCAGGCTTGAACGACGCCAGCTGGTACGGGCCGGTGCCGATCGGCGCGCGCGCGTTGGTGGCGCCGGAGCCGTCCTTGACGATCCCCATCACCAGGTTGATCGGAAAAGAGGCTGACGGCGTTTTCAGGTGAAAGGCGACGGTATAGGCATCGACGATCTCGACGCTTGCGAGGTTGGTGTAGGCGCCCGATCGTCCGCGGAAGGCCGGATCCAGGAAGCTGCGAAAGGTATACGCCACGTCGGCCGCGGTGAGCTCGCTGCCGTCATGGAACGTCACCCCGTGCCGCAGCGCGGCGACATAGGTGACCGGGTCGGTTCGCACCAGCGATTGCGCGACATCCGGCACCACCGCGAGCGTCGCGTCGATCTTGACGAGGGTGTTGTAGAGCAGCTGGTGCGCCTTCTGCGACGCGTCGTCCGCGCCGACGCGGGGATCGAGGTTGACCGCGGAGTTCGTCATGGCGACGACGATAGCGTCCCCTTCCGGCCGTTGTGTGGAACAGGCGGACAGCGTCAGGGCGCAGAGGAGTACGGTGGCGGGGCGCACGTCCTAACTATAGAGGATGACGCGGGAGGGGAGGCGGCGGAGGCGGCGGAGGTACAGAGGACGGAGTCGACCGAGCGGACGGAGGACGCGGCGGAGGCACAGGGGACGGAGTCGACCGAGCGGACGGAGGACGCGGCACGAGCCTCACAGCGGAGGCACGGAGACACGGAGACGAACGGAGAAGAGCGGGTCTGCGCCGCCGCGCCGCGCTTCGCGCGGCGGTGGGGTGACCACGGACACGGATACAAGTGACCGGCGACGGGTGACCCCACGTGGATCCGCGCCCGCGGTCGCCCCACGACAGCCGGCCAGGGGCCGGCCCGGCGGCCGTTCTGTCCGCGCGTTCATGTCGTGCGGTCCCTCGCCTGTTGCAGAAACGCCTGGCAGGGAACAGTTTCTGACGCCGGGCCGCCGCGCCGCGCTTCGCGCGGCGGTGGGGTGACGGAGGACACGGTGCCAAGTGACCAACGACGAAAGGGGGGCCCTTGGCAGCGCGTCGTCCGCCACCCCACGAGCGGCCGGCCGGAGGTCGGCCCGGCGGCCACTCCTGACAGCCCCGTTCGCCTCTGCGTCCCCGCGTCTCTGTTGTAAGGCTTGTTCCGTGAGCTCCGAGACCTCCAAACCTCCGCCTCTGATTCTCCGTCCCCTCCGTCTCCGTCCCCTTCGTCCCCTCCGTCTCCGTCACTCCGTCTCCGTCTACTCGCCGGCCTCATCCTTCAGCTCCGCCAGCAGCGCCAGCGCCTTCATCGGCGTCAACTCGTTGACGTCGATGGCGCGAAGCC
>JBKJRJ010000363.1:0-6370 GCA_046594705.1 Vicinamibacterales bacterium | reverse complement strand
CCCAGCAGGCTGGTCGGATCGGAGATGGTCACGTCGAAGTACTGGCCGGACTGGGCGGAAACAATCCCCGACACCTGCCAGCCGCCGAGGAGCGCGTCGACGACACCGCCGCGATCGCTGAGCCAGCGATGGCCGGTGCCGAATGGCAGGCCCCAGACGTAGCTGCCCGCGAACCGGTGACGCCGGTCGAAGCCGGAGTGACCGCGATCGCCGCCCAGATTGCGGATGTCCTGGACGATGCCCCCTTCGCTGCCGAACAGTTCCGTTGCGTCGTCGATCGACTGGCTCCAGGTGTAGCCCAGAGAGAACTGGGTGCCACCGGACAACCGCTTGTCGAGCGTCAGCTCCAGTCCGTTATAGCGGGCCCGGGCGGACGGGTCGCGGAAGGTGACCGCCCCCAGGTTCGGGTTCGGACGGCGCTGCCGCTCGGTCCGCGGATCGCCCAGGTAGGCGCCGTTGATGTTGTAGCTGCGCGGAAGATGGCGCGAGGAGGAGCCGACGTATGACGCCGTGAGCACGAGGGCGCGGGCGATCTGCCGCTGCACGCTGACGTTCCCTTGCACGATCGTGGGCACCTGGAAGTCGGCCGCCCATACGTTCCAGTTGAGATTCGCGGGCATGCGCGTGGGGTCGCCGAGGATGTCGGCCTCGAGGCCGCCGGCGAGCTGGCCCGCGGACTGCGTCGGGGTCGAGGGAATCGTCACCTCGCGGTAGATGGGCCAGTTGTTGGTGAGCCGTGAGGACGCCCCGAGCCCGCCGCCCGTCGTCCCGTAGAACAGGCCGGCGCCGGCGCGTATCGTCCAGCGCTCTGCCGGCTGATACGCCAGTCCCAGCCGCGGCGCCCAGTTGTTCCTGTCGGTGTCGATCAGTCCCCGGTCCGACCATGAGCGGCCATTGTCGCCGGCACGAATCACTTGAACGGCGGGAAAAGCCGCCAAATCGAGAGTGGTCATCCGGTCCTGCGTATCAAACATGGGGCTGGTCAGCTCATACCGGAGGCCGAGGTTGAGCGTCAGCCGCTCGGCAATCTTCCAGTCGTCCTGTGCGTAGAACATGTAATTGCGCTCGCGGAGCTGCGCCTGCTGAAGCGTGCTGTACTGGCGCGAGCTCGTCATGCCCAGCAGGAAGTCTCCCAGGCTGATGCCGGTGAATCTGCCGTTGAAGTTGAAGGTCCCGCGGTTCTGGGGAGCGCCGACGATGTCGGACTTGATCCACCGGATGTCCGCGCCAAGCTTCACCGTGTGGCGTCCCGCGAGCCAGGTCACGTTGTCGAGCACCTGAAACGTCCGGGCCAGCTTGTAGTTCGGGGTGAAGCCTGCCTCCCCCAGCACGGTGTAGCCGAAAGCGCCGCCGAAGGTGAGACGCGCGAGGCCGGTCACCCCGTCGGTGGGCGCCACGCGCAGCCCGAACTGCTCGTTCACAGACTCGCCGACGAGCGGATGCTTGTCGGTCTCCAGGCTGCTGAAGCCGTAACGGATTTCGTTGATGAGTCTCGACCCGAAAATGTGCGTCTCGGACGCGGCAACGCTGATCGCGCGGTTGTCGTTGAGCGATTGCTCGTTGTTCGACGCGCCGATCGCTGGAGGCGCAAACGGTCCTTCGCCATCGTCGCGGACGAGCATGCGGCTGACGCGCACGAACGCCTTGTCCGCGTTCGAAAAGTTGTGATCGGCGCGGACGTCGATCTGGATGCGGTCGTTCTCGTGACCCGGCGACGACACGTAGTTCTGGCGGGTCTGCCCGGCGAAGTTCGGCGCCGGCCACAGCGCGAGCAGCTGCGCGGCCACCGGATCCCAGCGTTGCCGCGGGATGGTGTTTCCCGGAAACGGGGCGCCGGTGACCGGGTCACGCACGGTCACGAGGCTGGCGTCGAACACGCCGTTGCGCTGGGCCAGCGTGGGCACCGTCGACAACGAGCTGCCGCTCGATCGAACGCGAAGCGCCTCGATGCTGCCGAAATAGAACGTCCGGTTGGCGCGGATGGGGCCGCCAATGGTGAACCCGTACTGATGGCGGCGCAGCACGTCGGGATCCGCTTTGCCATCGCCGTCGCGATCGGTGTAGTCGAACGCATCTCTGGCATCGAACGCGTTGTTGCGGAGGAATTCGTAGGCCGTGCCGCGAACCTTGTTGCCGCCCGACTTGATGCTGACGTTCATGACCGCGCCGGCATTGCGGCCGAACTCGGCCGAATAGTTGCTGGTCTGGATCTGAAACTCCTGCACCGCGTCGAGGCTCGGGATCAGCACCTGCGCCTTGCGGTCCTCCATCCCGAGCACCTGGGAGTTGTTATCGACCCCGTCGAGGATGAAATTGTTCTGCGTGGCCCACTGCCCGTGCGAGTTGAAGCCTCCCTCCTGATCGCGGTGGCCGATCGCCGGCAGGACGCCCGCGACCAGTACCGCCAGGCGCTGGAAATTGCGTCCGTTGAGCGGCAGCTCCCTGATTTCCTCCTCCTTGATGACATGCGCCAGCGCGGAGGTCCCGGTCTCGAGCAACGGCGCGGTGGCGACGACCGCCACCTCCTCCGTCACGCTGCCTACCCCGAGCTCGAAATCGGCGCGGACCCGGCTCTGGGCGTGGATGGCGATGCCGTCGCGGACGCTGCGCTTGAAGCCGGTGAGCTCCGCGGTCACCCGGTAGGATCCGATCTTCAACCCCGGCAGCGTGAAGAGCCCGCCACTGTCAGTGAGGACGCGGGTCGTCACGCCGGTGTCGATCGCTTCACTGGTGACCGTCGCGCCGGGCAGCACGGCGCCGCTGGCGTCGGTCACCCGCCCCGTGATCACCCCCTGGTCCTGCTGTGCGAGGACGGCGCCAGGAAGCACGGCAAAGGCGAGCCACAGGGTCCACGTCAACATTTTCAATGTTTCCTCCCAGTCGCGCGAAGCCACGACTCTCACCGCGTGCGCGCCACGACCACATCCAGCATGCCGATGCGGCGGTCATCCTGCGTGACCCAGCTTTCGAGCCGCCCGGCGCCCCCGGTCAAACGGACGCGATGGAAGATCGCGCTCCCCGCGCCCGCGGGAACTGCTTTCTGCAGCGTGCTCGCCCCGAGAGCAAAGCTGATGGTGCCGGGCTGTGCCAGCTCGGCGAAACGCAGCGTCACGTCGTACCTGCCGGCGCGTTGGACGTCGACCTCCCAGTGGCCGAGGCTCGTCGCCGTCCACGCCGCCTGCGGGCCGCGCCAGTCCTGACGCGTCAGCCGTACCGGGTTCTCCCTGGGAGAGCCGATGACGATGCGCGCGATGCCCCGGTCGGCATAGTCACGGGCACCGGTCACGTCCTTGAACCATGCTGCGTATTGGTTCGTCATGCGCGTGACGACCTCAGGATGTTCGGCTGCGACATTCCGCTGCTGGAGCGGGTCGTTGGCCATGTCGTAGAGCTCGAAGCCGAACGTCGGCGGCAGCTGGTTCTCTCCGTTGCCCAACGGCTGGAGGACCTTGTAGCGTTGCGAGCGAGCGGCAAAGGCGCGATGCAGCTCCGGTGTGTCCCCCCTGTGCCACTGGAAAAACAACGTGCGGTCCGGCCAGCCGCTTCCCTCGCCTCTCAGCAGCGGCGACAGGCTGACACCGTCAAACTGTAGGGCCGGGGGTTTCGCGACGCCGGTGACCTCGAGCAGCGTGGGCATCACGTCGATATGCGCCGCGATCCGGTCAACCGTGCGAGGCTGGAACACGCCTGGCCAGCGCACGAAAAGCGGCACGCGGATGCCCCCCTCCTGGACCGTGCCCTTCAGCCGCGGCATCCCGGCGTTGTAGCGTGGCTGCTGCGGGCCGTTATCGGTCATGAACATGACGACGGTGCGTTCGGTCAGCTTCAGCTTATCCAGGGTAGCCAGCAGGCGCCCGACGTTGTCATCGATGTTCTCGACCATCCCATAGACCTTCGCCGTCACGTCGGGGTCGAAATTCCCCGCGATCGGCGTGCCAGCGCCGGCGAACTCCTCCGCTTTCAGATTCATCCCCTTGTACTTCGCGTACTTCTCCGCGGGCACTTCGAGCGGAGTGTGGGGGGCGTTGAAGGCGAGGTAGGTGAAAAACGGCTCGCGCTGATGTGACGTGATGAACGTGATCGCGGCGTCGGTTATGACATCGCTGACGTAGCCCCTGGTCTTCGTCCACCTGCCGTTGCGCCGGAGCAGCGGGTCGAAATAGCTCGTGCCCCCGACTGGATCCGACGGCTGCCCGATGCCGCCGCCGTTCAGCACGAGCGACTCCTGGAATCCCTGATCCATCGCGCGCAGTGGATAGTTGTCGCCCAGATGCCACTTGCCGAAGATGCCCGTTCGATACCCGGCCCGCGACAACACTTCCGCCAGCGTGGTCTCATCCGGGTGCATCAGCGACCGCCCCAGGAACGTATCGACGACCCCGGTCCGATAGTTATAGCGCCCCGTCAGGAGGCTGGCACGCGTCGGCGAGCACACCGGCGACACGTAAAAGGACTGGAACTGCACCCCCTCGCGGGCGAGCCGGTCGATGTTCGGCGTGTCCAGCTTCGGGTTGCCGTGAACCCGGAGGTCGCCGTAGCCCTGATCGTCGGTAATGATGAAGACGACGTTGGGCCGGTGCGCGGCCGGGGCCGGCTGCGCCAGCGCACGCAGCGACGGCAGGCACAGGAGGGCGAGCGCGACGCCACAGCGGATGACTGGGCGGCGGTACGGCGTCACCTCGGGCCCAGACGCTTGCCCGGAAGCCATCTGGGCTCTTCCAGGGTTGCGCGCCATTTCTTCCACTCGGTTTCGAGCGCTTTGACCCTGGCCGGCTCTTTCGGCGCGAGGTTGACCTGCTCGCCCATGTCGGTCGCCAGATTGAACAGCTGCGCGCCGGCGAGATCCGCCTCGGTCCCGGGGGTCTCGAATTCTTCGACGGCAGTCCCGCGCGGTTCGCGCGCCTTGACCAGTTTCCAGTCACCCATGCGGATGGCCATCTGCGGGCCGAAGCGCCAGTACAGCGCCTCGTGCGGCGCACCAGTTTTCTGATCCTTGAGATACGGCACCAGATCGACCCCATCGAGCTTGAACGCCTGCTGATCCTGAATGCCGGCGGCGGCCAGCGCGGTGGCGTGCAGGTCCATCTGGATGACTGGCTGGGGATACACCTTGCCCGCCGGCACCTGACCCTTCCACTGCATCAGGAAGGGGACACGCACGCCGCCCTCCCACGTCGAGGACTTGTGCCCGCGCAGCGGGCCGTTGTTCGAGGCGTTGACCGGCGGACCGCCGTTGTCGCTCACGAAGAAGACCAGCGTCTGCTCTTCGATCCCGAGGTCGCGCAGTTTCTGCATCACGGCGCCGACGGCGTCATCCATCGCCGACATCATCGCGGCGTAGCTGCGGCGGCGCTCGTCGGTGATGTGTTTGTAGGGATGGAGGTAGGCGGGCGTGGCGTGCATCGGCGCGTGAACGGCGTTGAATGCCAGGTAGAGGAACCAGGGGTCGGTGCCCGCGGCACGGCGGTCGATGAATCCGAGCGCTTCACGGCGGAAGGCGTCGGTCAGGTATGCCGGTTCGTCCACCGGTTCGGTGCCGCGCAGGATCGGATTGGCCTGGTCGCCGCGTGAATCCAGGTACGAGTGCGCGCCGCCGAGAAACCCGAAGTACTCGTCGAAGCCGCGCTGCATCGGGTGGAGCTCAGGCCGGAATCCCAGATGCCACTTGCCGACCATGCCGGTCCGGTAGCCGGCGGCCTTGAGCCGGTCGGCGAGCGTCTTTTCCGCGAGCGGTAACCCGAACGTGGCGGGAGCGGTTTCCGGCGGACCGGAATTGAACTCGTGCCCGAACCGCTGCTGGTAGCGTCCCGTCAGGAGCGCCGCGCGCGTCGGACTGCAATAGGGACCGGTCACGTAGCCGCTGCTGAACCGGGTGCCGTGCTGCGCCAGCGCGTCGAGATGGGGCGTGCGGATGTCGGTCGCCCCCTGCACGCCAATGTCGGCGTAGCCCATATCGTCGCCGACGATCAAGAGGATGTTGGGTTTCCGATCCGCTCCGGCGATCGGTGCCGCCGGGCCCGACGCGGCTGCGATAATCAGCGAGAGGGCGAGGACAATACCGCAGCGGCTGAGGAGGGGCGGCTTCATGTCGCGCACTATACGGCACTCCGTCTCCCCCGCCCAAACGCAGGCCGGCGGCGTCCGGCCGCCGTTTTTGCTGGACAAACGTCGTCATGAGATCGAGAGTCGAGCCTGATTCATGACTAATCGCGGGCTCGCGGTGCTCTCGTTGTTCTGGGTGCTGGGATTGCTGTGGCGGAGCGGGGCAGACCCGTCCGGTCAGGCCGTTCCCGCTGCTCGACGTCTGCCCAACTTCATCATCATCTACGCCGATGATCTGGGCTACGCCGATATCGGCAGCTTCGGCACG
>JBKJRJ010000289.1:0-3863 GCA_046594705.1 Vicinamibacterales bacterium | reverse complement strand
TTTCCCGCGCCAATCTCCGTGCGCGCTTCTTGCAAGGCCTTCTGCACATCCGCCGCCGCTGCCCGTGCAACCCGCAATTCTTTCGACGGGACCTTCGCGGCTTCGGCAGACTGGAGGGCCGTCTGAAACTCGCCTGTTTTCGCCATCACACTGGTGACCAGCGTGTCGGTCGCGCGCTGCGCGCGTGCCTTGCCGTCCGCGGCCTGGCGGATCGCGTCCTGCGCGCGCTGACGGGCGTCGATGGCGTAGCTCAGGGCCTGGCGGTAGTCGCGCTCGTCGACGAACGCGCGGGCCTTCTGAAGCCCGGCTGTCGCGGCCGCGTATGGCTCGCTGGCGTAGGTCCCGGCGCCGGCGGTATGGGCAAGGTCGATCGCGCTCTGCGCCTGATCGATCTCCTTCTGAGGAGGCTCCGAGCAGCCGAGCAGAAGCAGCAGCGCGGTCACGACCAGCGAGATCGCCGCGCTCTGTCTGCGAACACAAGTGATTCGCGTGTTCCTGGGCTGTGGGCGCGGCACGTCGGGAAAAAGTATAGCAGCAGGCAATCGCCGATGCGGAGGCCTGTTCGATGAAGACCGTGGCGCCGCACGACCGGCCGCGTGAGAAGCTCCAGCGCGTGGGCGCCGGCGGGCTTGGCGATAACGAATTGCTCGCGATCGTAATTGGGCACGGAGTGCCCAGAACCAGCGCGCTCGAGCTGGCCAATGCGGTCTTGGACGTGGTGGGGGGCCTGCATGGGTTGGCGCGCGCCAGCACCGACGACCTGCGCCGGGTGCCCGGGATTGGCGCCGCCCGGGCCTCGCAGCTCGTGGCGGCCATCGAAGCGGGCCGGCGCACCCTGCTGCGCGTGCGCCGCGATCGCACGCAGTTCATGACGTCGCGCGACGCCGCCCTGTTCCTCATCCCGCAGTTCGGGACCCAGCCGGTCGAGACCTTTGGGGTCGTCCTGCTCGACACCAAGCACCGGCTGCTGCGGACGACGGTGCTGTCGGTCGGTACGCTCGACGCCAGCATCGTCCATCCGCGTGAGGTGTTCCGCGCCGCGACCAGCGCCGGCGCCGCGGCGCTGGTGCTCTTCCACAACCATCCGTCCGGCGACCCGACCCCCAGCCCTGACGACGTGGGGCTCACCAGGCGGATGATCCAGGCCGGCGACCTGATGGGCATCACCGTGCTCGATCACGTGATCGTGGCGGAGTCCAGCTTCGCCAGCCTTCGCGATCGAGGGGATCTGATCTAGCACCGCTGGTCTCAGCCTCCAGCCCCGCCTCCAACTACCAACCAGCCACGACAAACTGCATACTAGGGCGATGCTCTATCTCGACTGCTTTTCAGGTGCGTCTGGCGACATGATTCTCGGCGCGCTGCTCGACCTCGGACTGCCGGTGGACGCGCTCAAGGGCGCACTCGGGAGCCTGGCGGTGGACTACGCCGATGTCACCGCCGATCGCGTGAGCCGCGCGGGCGTCAGCGCCACGAAGTTCCGCCTGCACGAGCATCCGCCTTCGCCCGCCGGCACGAGTGGGGCGTCCGCGGGAGACGGCGCGGCGCATCACAACCACTACCACCTCAAGGGCATCGTCAACAAGATCCGGCGATCCGCGCTGAAGCCCGAGAGCCAGGAGCGCGCCGTGCACCTGTTCGAGCGGCTCGCTGAAGCGGAGTCAGCGATTCACGACACGCCGATCGAAAAGGTGCACCTGCACGAGGTCGGCGCGCTCGACTCGATTATCGACATCGTCGGGGCGGTCTACGGCTTCGAGTGGTTTGGGATTGACGACATCGTGTCGTCGCCGCTCAACGTGGGTGGGGGCACCGTGCGCTGCGCCCATGGCGATTTTCCGGTGCCGGCTCCGGCGACGGCGCGCCTGCTGAAAGATGTGCCGGTTTACGGCAACGGCACGTCTGAGCTGGTGACCCCCACGGGGGCGCTGCTCATCACCGGCTACGCGCGATCGTTCGGACCGCTGCCGACCATGCGGATCGAGACCATCGGGTATGGCGCGGGCGACCGCGATCCCAAAGGGTCACCGAACGTCCTGCGGATGTTGCGCGGCGAGCGCGCTGCGGCCGCGGAACCCGACGTCCAGGGCGCGCACCGGGTCGTCAAGATCGAATGCGAGATCGACGACATGAACCCGCAGTTGTTCGGGCCGCTGATGGACGGGCTGATGAAGGCCGGCGCGCTGGACGTGTTCTATACCGCGGTGCAGATGAAGAAGAGCCGGCCCGGTACGCTGGTGACCGTCATCGGTCCAACCAGCGGGCGCGACGCGCTCACGGAGCTGCTGTTCGCGGAATCGACGACGATTGGCGTGCGCTACGAGGAGATGTCGCGGACCTGCCTGGACCGGGTCACCGAGACGGTCGCGACGCCTTACGGCGCCGTCCGGTTCAAGATCGCCCGCCGCGATGGCCGGGAGCTCAACGCGTCCCCGGAGTTCGACGACTGCACGCGACTGGCGGCCGAGCACGGCGTGCCCGTGCGGGTCGTGCACGCCGCGGCCGTGGCCAGCCGACGGTGAGGGCAGCTCGTCGCACCGTCGCGACCGTTGGCACCGTGCGCACTTGCGGCGCCTGACCTTCAGGTACAATTGACGGGATATGGCGGGGCGCTTCTACCTCACGACGGCGATCGACTACGTCAACAGCCGTCCTCACCTCGGGACCGCCTACGAGAAAATCACGGCCGATGCCATCGCCCGCTACAAGCGGCTGTGCGGCGTCGAGACCCTGTTCGTGATGGGCAACGACGAGCACTCCCAGAACGTATTCCGCAAGGCCAGAGAACAGGGGATGGACGCCCTCGCCTATTGCGATCGGATGGAGGGAGAGTTCCGCGCCGCGTGGGACCTGCTCGACGTGTCGTACGACGACTTCATCCGGACGACCCAGCCGCGGCACAAGGCGGCGGTGCAGGAGCTGGTGCGCCGGATCGCGGCGCGCGGGGACGTCTACGAAGGGTTCTACGAAGGCTGGTACTGCGTCGGGTGCGAGGCGTTCAAGCAGGACAAGGATCTCGTCGACGGCCGGTGCCCGCTGCACAGCACGGTTGACTGGATCAAGGAGAAGAACCATTTCTTCCGCCTGTCGGCGTATCGCGACGCGCTGCTCGCGCATGTCACCGCGGACCCGGGGTTCGTCGAACCGGACGCGCGCCGCAACGAAATCCTGCGTCTGATCGAGGCGGGGCTCGACGACATTTCCATCAGCCGGGCGGGGCAGTCGTGGGGCATCCCGCTACCGAACGATCCGGGCAGCGTGGTCTACGTGTGGTTCGACGCGCTCATCAACTACATCTCAGCGGTCGGGTTCGGCACCGACGAGGCGATGTTCGCAAAGTGGTGGCCGGCCGATCTCCATGTCATCGGCAAGGACATCACGCGCTTCCATGCGGTGATCTGGCCCGCCATGCTGATGAGCGCCGGGCTGCCGCTGCCGCGCCGGGTGTTCGGCCACGGCTTCATGACGGTGGACGGCCAGCGCATGAGCAAGACCCTTGGCAACGTCATCGATCCGGCCGACGCGGTGCGGAAACTCGGCGTCGATCCGCTGCGCCTCTACCTGATCAAGGAAGTCACCTACGGCGGCGATGGCGACTTCTCGTGGGCGCGGCTGGAGGAGCGTTACAACACCGACCTCGCCAACAACCTGGGGAACCTGGTCAGCCGCATCGCGGCGATGGCCGAGAAGTATCGCGGCAGCCGGCTCGAGCCGTCGGGGGCTCCTGGCCGTCTGGCCGGCGTCGCCGCTGCGGCCCTCCAGGACTATCGCCACGCGATGGAACGCTTCGCGCTCGAAGGCGGCGCCGCGGCCGCGTTCCGGTTGATCGACGCGGCCAACGAGTACATCGCCGAGACCGAACC
>JBKJRJ010000283.1:0-4536 GCA_046594705.1 Vicinamibacterales bacterium | reverse complement strand
CGAGGTGCGTCCGCAGATTGAGGATCAGCTGAAGTACGAACAGGCGCAGGGGGCGGCGCAGAAGGTCGCCGACGAGGTCGCCGCGCAGCTGAAGAAGCCGGGAGACTTCGACACCGTGGCGCGCGCGCGCGGGCTGCAGGGCGGCGAGTCGGGGCTGTTCCTGCCGAACGAGCCGATTACCGGGATCGGCATGGCGCCGGCCGTCGGCCAGCAGGCGTTCGAGCTCAAGGAAGGCACGGTCAGCGAGCCGCTGCGCACGCCCCAGGGCTTCGCGTTCATCACCGTCACCGGCACGCAGGCCGCTTACCTCCCCAAGCTGGACGAGGTGAAGAGCAAAGTACGTGACGAGGTCCTCAAGCAGAAGGCGATCGAGGCCGCGCGCCAGAAGGCATCGACCCTCAACGCCGCGATGAAGGCCGGCGACTTCGAAAAGGCGGCGAAGGCGGCCGGTCTCGAGGTCAAGACCACCGAGCTCATCACCCGCGGGGCGCCCATGGGCGACGCCGGCGTCAGCCCGGCGCTCGAAGCGGCGGCCTTCGCGCTGCCCGCCGGCTCGGTGAGCGATCCCGTCGTCACCGACACCGGCGCCGCCATCGTCAAGGTGGTCGAGCGCAAGGACGTCGCCGCCGACGAGCTGGTGAAGCAGAAGGACTCGATCCGCAACGAACTCCTCAACGAGCGGAAGAACAAGTTTTTCGCCGCCTACATGACCAAGGCGCGTCAGCGGATGAAGATCAACATCAACCGCGAGACCATCGCGCAGATCATCACGTAGCTCCCCCGTAGCGCCCGGCCATCAGGTCGGGCGCACCCGTTCCTACCAAACGGTGCATAATGCGCCGTTGATACCCAGCGCCGACCTGTCGGCCGTCGAGCAGCGCGCGGTCATCCGGCGCGTGACGCGGCGGCTCATCGGCTTCGCGTTCGTCTGCTACGTGGTCGCCTACATCGACCGCGTCAACATCGGCTTTGCCGCCACCGCGCTGCAGCGCGACCTGGGCCTGAGCGACACCGCTTACGGCATCGGCGGCGGGCTCTTCTTTCTCGGCTACTGCCTGTTCGAAATCCCCAGCAACCTGATTCTCGATCGGGTCGGCGCGCGGCTGTGGATCGCGCGCATCATGATCGGCTGGGGACTGGTGTCGATGGGCATGATGTTCATCAGCACCCCGGCGACGTTCTACGCGGCCCGCGTCCTGCTCGGCATCGCCGAGGCCGGCTTCTTTCCCGGGATGGTGCTGTTCTTCACCTACTGGATCCCCGCGTCGGAGCGGGCGCGGACCGGCGCGCTGTTCATGATGGCCGCCCCTATCGCGATCATCGTGGGTGCTCCGCTCTCGGAGTTGCTGCTGTCGCTCGATGGGCGCGGCGGCCTGGCGGGCTGGCAGTGGCTGTTCGTCGGGGAGGGGTTGCCCGCGGTCGTGCTGGGCCTGTTCGCGCTGCGCGTGCTGACCGACCGGCCGGAGCAGGCGCTCTGGCTCCCGGCCCGGGAGCGCGAGTGGCTGTCGCGGACGATGGCGGCGGAACGGGCGGGGCGGGCATCACACGGTCACGCCTCGGTTCTCGGCGGCATGCGGTCGCCTCGCGTCTGGCTGCTGTGCGCGGTGTACTTTCTCAACACCGTCGTCACCTACGGCGTGTTTCTGTGGCTGCCGAAGATCCTGCGCGATCTGTCGGGCCGCGGGGGATGGCGCCTGAGCCTGATGACGGCGGTCCCGTTCGTCGCGGCGCTCGCCGGGATGGTGCTGATCGGACGCCACTCGGACCGCACCGGCGAGCGCAAGCGGCACGTCGCCGCCTGCGCGCTGACGGCCGCGTCGGGACTGCTCCTGGCGGCGTTCTTCACGGACAACCTGGTGATGCTGATCCTGAGCTTCACGCTGTCACAGGTCGGGCAGCGCTCGGTGATGAGCGTGTTCTGGTCGATCCCGCCGATGCTGCTGGGGGGCACCGCCGCGGCGGCCGGCATTGCGCTGATCAACGCCGTCGGCAATCTCGGCGGATTCGTCGGGCCGTCGATCATGGGGTTTCTGCGCGACGCCACCGGGGGCTATGGCGGCGGCCTGCTCGTGCTATCGGGCGCGCTCGTGCTCGAGGCGATCCTCGTGCTCAGCCTGCGGCTCGAGCCCGCACCTCCTGCCAGATAGCCGGGTCCACGGGCACCCCCTCGCGCAGGTTCCGAATCCTGGCGGCGAGAGTGCGCTCGCCCGGATAACGGACGTCACCGCTTCCGGCGTGGAGGTGGGCGATGACGCGATCGGCGAGTCCCCCGTTCGTGCCGCCAGGGTCGATGCCGATGAAGACCTGGGAAAGCCCTGTTTCGAGCTCGGGATCCGACGAAACTTCGTGCGTGGCGTGCCCCCCGGAGACGAGCGCGGCCACCAGGTCGAGTACGAGGGCCAGCCCCGAGCCCTTCCAGAATCCGATCGGCAGCAGCCGGCCCGAGAGCTCGATTGCCGCAGGGTCACGGCTGAGCGCGCCAGACTGGTCATACCCCCCGGCAACCGGCAGTTCCTCCCCTCTCGCCTTGTAGGAGGCCAGGCCGCCGACCGAAAACTGTGACATCGCCATGTCGAGCACCACGTGCCCGGCGGCGCGCGGAACGGCCACGACGAGCGGGTTGTTGCCCACGCGCGGATCGCGGGCGCCCCATGGCGGCAGATTCGGCAGCGTGTTGGTCCAGCAGATGCCGACCAGGCCGGCGTCCACCGCCTGCCAGCCGTAGCTGCCGCCGCGCATCCAGTGATTGGTGTTGGCCAGCGCGACGCACCCGATTCCGTGCTCGCGTGCGAGCGCGATGGCGCGCTGCATCGCGTCGTGGGCATTGAGATTGCCAGGGCCGCGGCGACCGTCCCACCGCTCGAGGGCGCCGTGCGTGGCAGCCGGCGCCGCCGTGGCATGGACGTCCACGACGCCACGCCCGATGGTGCGCAGGAAGCGAGGAAAGCGGTTCAGGCCATGGGAGGCCACCCCGTCGCGCGAGGCCTCGGCGAACAGCCGGGCACACCGGTCGGCGCGCCCTGCCGCCATGCCCGTCGGCTGAAGGGCGTCGCGCAGAATCCCGTGTAGTTCGTCGAAAGGCACCCGCAGCATGTTCGACCCCAGGACTCATCGTAAACTACCGCCAGCCCATGCTGCAGATCGACCGGCGCCGAACGCCACAAGACCTCCTCCCGAGCATCACGCGCCTGTTCGAGCTCTCGGCCGGAAAAATTCGGGCCATCGAGGACACGTGGCGAGCCGCCGACGGGGCGCCGGTATTCACCGTCAAGGGACGCTACGAGGCGCGCGGCTGGACCGAGTGGACGCAGGGCTTCCAGTTCGGTTCCGCGCTGCTGCAGTTCGACGCCACCGGCGAACGGCCGTTCCTGGAGCTCGGCCGCGGCCGCACCCTCGAGCGCATGGCCGGTCACCTCACGCACATGGGCGTGCACGACCACGGGTTCAACAACGTCAGCACCTACGGCAATTTGTGGCGGCTCGCGCGCGAGAGGCGTTTCGACGCAGCCGATTGGGAGATCCACTTCTACGAGCTGGCGCTCAAGGTCAGCGGCGCCGTCCAGGCCCGGCGGTGGACGCGGCTGCCGGACGGCGGGTTCATCCACTCGTTCAACGGAGCCCATTCGCTCTTCGTCGACACCATCCGGTCGCTGCGCGCGCTGGCGCTCGGCCACGCGCTCGGCCAGCGCCTGATGGAGGAACAGGACGCCAGCGTCAGCCTGCTCGAGCGGCTGGTGCAGCACGCCCGGGCGACCGCGCAGTATAGCGTCTGGTACGGCCGGGACCGCGACCGCTACGACGTGCGCGGACGCACCGCCCACGAAGCGATCTTCAACGTCGCGAGCGGCACCTATCGGGGGCCCTCCACGCAGCAGGGTTACTCCCCGTTTTCCACCTGGACGCGCGGGCTGGCCTGGGCGATGCTCGGCTTCACCGAGCAGCTCGAGTTCCTCGCCACGCTGCCGGACGCCGAGTTCGAATCGCTCGACGGACGCGCCGGCGTCGAAGACATGATGCTCGCCGCCGCGCGCGCCACCTGCGACCACTACATGGACATTGCCGCCGCCGACGGCGTGCCGTACTGGGACGCCGGCGCGCCCGGGCTGGCCTCGCTGCAGGAGTGGCGCGATCGTCCCGCCGATCCCTTCAATGACCACGAACCAGTGGACAGTTCGGCGGCCGCGATCGGCGCGCAGGGGCTGCTGCGTTTGTCGCGTGTGCTCGCGGGGAAGGGACAGGCGGCGGATGCCGACCGCTACCTGCAGGCGGGGCTGCGCATTGTCGACACCCTCGTCGATGACGGCGGGCCCTACCTCAGCGCCGACCCGGATCACCAGGGGCTGATCCTGCACTCCGTCTACCACTGGCCAAACCGGTGGGACTACGTGCCGCCGGGTGCGCGCACGCCGCGCGGCGAATCGAGCCAGTGGGGCGACTACCACGCACGGGAGGTCGCGCTCTACGTGATGCGGCTGGCCGGGGACGAACCGTACCTGGCATTTTTCGGCGGCGGAGCGGGCCCGGGAGGCATGCGAT
>JBKJRJ010000213.1:0-7297 GCA_046594705.1 Vicinamibacterales bacterium | reverse complement strand
TCACCAGTCGGCGTAGGTCGAGCCGTCGAGCCCGGTCCCCTGAGCGCCGCTCTTGACGTCGTAGACGCCCGGCTCGGCGCTCGGGTTGTTGGGATCGGGCTCCGCCGGCACCGTCGTCCAGCTATCGGACGACTGGGTGATCGGATCGACCGGCAGCTTGCGCAGGTAGCCGTCACTGACCAGCGAGTCGAGCGCGCTGGGATACTTGCCCTTGTCGGCATAATACTGATCGATCGCGTCGCGCATGCGGAAGAGATCGGTCTTGAGCGTCGCTTCCTTCGCCGACACGACCGAGTTGCGATATTGCACGAGGCCCATCGCGGCCAGGATCGAGATCAACGAGATCACGATCAGCAGCTCGACGAGCGTGAACCCCGCCTGGCGCACCAAGGCGACAGGGCCCATGCCACATGCCGAACGGGGCTGACGGTCTCGGTTGCCGTCATTCGACATTCGGCATTCGACGCTCGACATTGCCGTGCTACCAGTCTTTGTATTTGGTGCCATCGAGTGCCTTGCCTGTCGCTTTGGTGTAGACGTCGAACACGTTGCCGCCGCCCCATGACGTGGAGTCGGGCTTGTCGCCGTAGGCGCGCATGCCCCACTCGTTGGTGCGCGTGATCGGGTCGATCGGAATGCGGCGCAGGAATTTCATCTTGATGCCGGTCGCGTCGTTCGCCTTGGTGACACCCTCGACGAGCGTCTGCAGGGTGGGCGGGTAGCCTTCCGTGCCGGCCTTGATGTCGAACGACGCGATGGCGCCGGCGTCGGCCGCGTCCTTGTGCCGGTCGATCGCCGTGCGCATTTCACGCAGCGTGCGCCGCAGCTCCGCCTCCCGCTGCCGCTGCATGCTCACGCGCGCCAGCGGCAACACCGCCGAGGCGAGGATCAGCAGGATGGTGGTGACCACCAGCAGCTCGACGAACGTGAATCCGCGCTCGGTGCTCCGCCACATGGCTGCTACCTGACGGTGACCGTGACCGGCGAGAAGGCGAGCTGGATCGGCGTGCCGTCCGGCGCGTTGGCGACGCCCGTCACCGCAATCGCGGTCGTGCCCGGCGCGATGGCGTCGAACACCAGCCCGGCCAGCAGCCCGGCGCCTGAAGCGCCGGTCTGGTCGCCGGTCCGCGCGATCGCGATATCGACCCGCCCCGCGTTGGCGTCGGGCCGCGGCGCGAAGGAGGCGGTGACGCCTCCCTGGCGCATGAAGGTACCGTCCTGGACGGTGCGCACGCGCAGCACCGCCGGATTATAGGTGACCGTCAGCGTAATCACCGACAGCCGCGAGGCGTTATTGATCGAGAGCGGCACGGTGTAGGGTCCGCCCGCAACACGGAACTCGGTGCCCGGAGGCGTGACGATGATCTGCGCGGCCGTCGGCGCCGCGTTTGGCGGACCTCCGGCGGGCGCGCCAGTAACCGGCGGGACGTCCCTGGCCGGCGCGGTGCCGGCCGCTCCCGCGGGCGCCGTGCCCGTGCCTGCGCCGGGTGCGCCCGGCAGCGGCTGCGTGCCGGTCGGCGGCATCGGCTGGCCCGGCGTCGCCGGCGGAATGAAGCCGGGTAGCGGTGAGGTGCCGGCGGGCACGGGAGGATTTGCCGGCGGCACGCCCGCGGCGGCACCCAGCGGCGGACCGGGCACGCCCGTGGGAGTCGGATTGGTGGTGCCCGCCATGCCCGGTGCGGTTCCGGCGGCGCCCGCCGACTGCGGCTCGGCCTGCGGCTGCGGTGCGATCAACTGCGGCGGGCCCGACAGGCCGACATTGGCTTGCGTGCCGATGTAGATACTGCCGACGTCTTCCCTGGTGAGCTCGTGGCCGCGGACGATGTGCGGGGTGATCAGCATCACGATGTCGGTGTCCTGATCGCTGTCGATATTGTTGGAGAACAGCTTGCGGAGGCCTGGAATACGCGAGAGCCCAGGCACTCCCGTGCGGTCGGTGGAGGTGTCCTGCTTGATCAGCCCAGCCAGCAGGTTGGCCTCGCCCTCGCGCAGGCGCAGGAAGGTGTGCACCTTGCGCGACAAGAACGACAGCGCCGACTGTCCGCCGACGTCGACCGACGGGCCGATCGAGTTGTTCTCGACGGAGAGGTCCAGGATGATCTCTCCTTCGTAGGTGACGCGCGGCGTAATCGCCAGGTTGACGCCGACCGGCTTGTAGCTGTACGACGACTGCGGGATCGTCGCGAACCCTCCGGCGGCGGCCTGGCCGAAGGTGGTCTGCAGGATCGGGACTTCCGAGCCGAGGTTGAGCGTCAGCGCCTGCCCTTCCTGCCCGCGAAGCTGCGGTTTCGCCAGCGTCTTGCTGCGGGAATCGTTCTCGAGGAAATTCACGACGGCGGACGGCACCCCGAGGTAGAAGTCGGCGGTGCTGACGCCCTGCGAAATCGTGTTGAGGTTGAACGGCGGCGCGGCCCCGGGCGTCCCGCCGGCATAGCCGGTGTTGGGCGCGGCCAGCTCGGGCGAGAACAGCAGGCCCAGCGAATAGTTGCTCAGGTTGATGCCGTAGCGCTTCACGCGCCCGCGGTTGACCTCGAGGATTTCGATGTCGAGCACCACCTCGGCTCGCGGCTTGTCGTTCGACCGGATGATCCGCTCGATGACATCCACCACCGGCCCGGTGGCCCGCACCGTGATCGTGTTCGCCACCTTGTTCGGCATCATCATCGGCTGCACGGCCATCTGCGGGATCCGCATGATGCTGTTGACCAGCTGCGCCAGCTCCGAGGCGTCGGCGTGCGAGATGTAGAACACCTTCACCACCAGCTCGTCGTACTGCTGGTGCTTCGCCGGCTGATCCGGAATTACCAGGATGGTGCGCGGGTTGGTGACCTTGTAGTAATAGCCGTTGGCCGACAACACCTGCTGCAGCGCGTCCTCGACGGTGACCCCGTCGAGATTCACGCTGTAGGGCTTGTCGATGTACTGCTGGTCGTAGCTGACGTTGATGCCGGAGGCCGTGCCGATGAAGTTGAGGATGTCCTTCAGGCTGGACGAGGTGCCGAAGTTCAGGCGGATCGGCTCGCGCGAGCCGGGGTTCAGCAGCGGCGGCGCGTTGAAGCTGCGCGCGTCGGTGCGCAGCTGTTCGATGCGCGGTTTGGGACGCGTCGCTTCGATGCGCTCGCGAATCTTGCGTTCGAGCTCCGCGGCCTTCGCCAGCAGGATGCGGTCGGTGCCGATCAGCGCGAGCGATTTCTTGTACTCCTGCAGCGCCTGATCGAGCTGATCCCTCTGCTCGAAATCGCGTCCGCGTTCCAGGTGGCCGCGCGAGGCCTCCTCCTGCGCCCGGCGCAGGTTGATTTTGTATTCGGGGCTATCCGGGTTCCCCTGCACCGCCTTGGTGAAGTAGGTCACCGCGGCATCCCAATCCTTGACCCGGACCGCGTCCTGTCCTTGCCGGAACGCGCGGGAGTGTGCGCACCCGGAAGCCAGGACGACAAGCAGAAGGAGAAGCGTGAGTTTACATTTCATAAATCAATTGACCGTCCGCGCCTGCTGCCTTCGACCTGCTGCCTTCGCTATTGCCCACGCATCGGAATGGTCTGCCGGCCCCTGCCGTCCGCGTACTCCATCACGACCGACTCGACGCCGATGCGCACGATTTTGTATTGCCCGAGCACCAGCTCGCCCTCCTTCCCGTAGAGCGGTGCGCCCCGGCCGTCCGAAAAAATCGCCACCTTTTTCGTCCCCTGTTCCAGCGTCCCGATGAACTTCAACGGGATCGGCGGTGGTGGCGGCGGCGGCGGCGGCGGCGCGTTCGGGTCGACCGGCGCTGGCGGCTTCGCCGGCACCAGTGTCGGCGGTGGCGCCAGTGGCGGCGGTGGCGGCGGCTTCACGTAGAACCGGAACGGGTTGCGCCCCTCGTGGTCGGGCGCCTGCGGCGGCTGTGCCAGCGATTCGATCCGCACGTTCAATTGCCCCGGCAGCTGGGCCACCGGTTCGCCCGGCGTGGCGGCCTGCGTCCGCTGTGACCTCGCTCGGTTAGACGAGGGGACCGGCTCGCTGGCCGCCGGCCAGACCATATACACGGCCACCAGCACCGCGATCGCGCCGAGCATGGCCACCACGAGCGGCCGCGGGCGCGGCCGCGGGCTACTCGCCACGATCGCCCGATCGGAAGTAAGTCGCGATATCGAGCTTCATCGACAGCGCCCGCGCCTCCTGCCCGGTCGCCGCCGACAACCCGATGTTCTCGAGGACGATGAACTCCGGCGCGGTCTCGAGCGCGTAGATGAAGCGGCGCACGTCGCGGTAGTCGCCGGTCAGCGTGTAGGTGGTGGTGAGCTTCGAGAGCGTGCTGCCCTTCTCGCGCTTGACGGCGTTGTTGCCGTGCTCGAGACGCACGTTCGCCTGCTCGGCCAGCTGCGCCAGCCGCGTGTAGGTGAGCTTGCGCGCGATGCCCTGGTCGGCCGGCAGCACCTCCTGGTAGAACTTCTGCAGCGCCGCGTCCGCCTGCTGCTTGCCCGCCACGGTGGCCCGGGCCGACTGGTAATCCTGGCGCGCGCGATTGAGCTCCGCGCGCGCGACGTTCGCCTCGTTCTCGGCGCTGGTGACCTGGTGCCCGAGCGGGAACACCACCACCGCGTAGAGCACGGCGTTGGCGATGACCGCCAGGATCAGCGGCAGGATCAGATGCCGCTTCTCGGCGATGATGCGCTGGGCGTTCATCGGGCACCCCTCGGGGCGGCAGCGGCCGGCGCCGTGGCGGCTGGCGTGTAGACCGCCGTCATCCGGAGCCGGTGCAGCCCGTCCTCCGAGACGCTGACGTCGCTCCACTGGATATCGCGGAAGGAGCCGGTCTTCTCGAGCCGATCCCAGAACGCGTCGATGTCGCCGCTGCGGCGCCCCTGCACGTCGAGCGCGACCTGAGTCTCCCCCTCCATGAACTCCGGCTGGACGCCGGTCAGCATCACATTTTCCGGCAGGGTCGAACTGAGCTGGTTGAACAGCGCCGTCCAGGAAAAGGTGCGCTGCTCGATCAGCGAGTTGGCTTCCTTCGCCTTGGTCGCGACCACCCCCAGCTCGGTCTGATCGAGGCCGCGCCGCGTCTGCTGCGCCTCCCTGGTCAGGTAGTCGGTCTGGCTGCGATCGCGCTTGATGGCGGTGTTGAGTTCGGTCTTGTAGCGTGACAGGCGCACGACGCGCGCGCCCTGCCAGGCCGTCACCGCCACGACGAGCACCGCCACCGCCGCGGCGGCCGCGTGCACGGCGCGCTCGTTGTAGAAGGGCCGGGTGGAGAGGTTGCTCCTGAGCATCAGGCCACCTGCTCCCGCAGGACGACGCCTACGGCCGGCGCGAGCGTGTCGAGCAGCTCGGCTCCCGCCGTGATGCGATCGCGCATCGCCGCGGTGCCGCGGAAGTCGAGCGCCTCGACCTTGACGTGCATCCGCTCCTCGAGGCTGCGCCGCAGGCGGGCCGTCCGCTCGGCAGTCTCGTCACCGGTGCGGGCCGACGCACCCGAGAGCACCACGCGACCGAAGGTGCCGCCGTTCAGCCGATCCTCGTGGTACATCGCGGTCTGGTGGACGAGGTCCGCGAGGTCGCCGTCGCTCTCGAGCTGACGCGTCCGGAAGTAAATCAGGTTCTGGTCGCGGACGATCGCCAGCGTCGCGTAGTCGGGCGCGACGTGGACGATCAACCAGTCGCCGGTCGTCTGCGCGCCGGACGCCAGCGCGGCGTTGATCAGGTTGAGCGACGCCAGGTCGACCAGCCCGGCCGACGCGCCGGCATCGCCGCACGCCTGCATGTAGCTCTCGATGATGTCGCGGCGTCCGAGGGTGACCAGGTACTCGCGGCCGCCGCCGGCGATCGGGGCCGCCGGCAGCCACGAGATCTGCGCGTCCTCGGGCTTGAACGGCGCCGCCTTCCGCATCTGCCAGCGGATCAACTGGTCGAGATCCGCCGCGGCGGGAATTTTCTCGAACCGCAGCAGCGACAGCTTCGCCGCGGTGTCGGGGATGACGAGCGCCACCCGGCGCGGGCGCGTCCCCAGCTTGTCGAACGCCGATCGCAGCGCCGCCGCCAGGGCGCGGGGGTCGTGCACATTGACCGCGTTCAGCGCCGGCGTGACCACCCCGGGGGCGAGGCGCTCGGTGCCGTGCGCGCCGATGATCCAGCTGTCCGCCTGCCGCGCCAGCGACACCGCCGTGACACGGTCGGAGGCGATCTCGACGCCGACGGACGGCGGCGGAGTGACGAGAAAATTCGGGAGCGGACTCATTCGACGAACGTCACCTTGTTGATTTCGCGCAGCGTCGTGACCCCCTCGAGGACACGTTCCACGCCGGATTCGCGCAGCGACTTCATGCCCTCGTCGCGCGCCGCCTTCTTGATCTCGGAGTTCGGCCGGCGCGCCAGGATGATCTCGCGGATGTTGTCGGTCAGGTCGAGCAGCTCGCAGATGGCGGTCCGCCCCTTGAACCCGGTGCCGCCGCACTCGATGCAGCCGATGCCCTCGAAGAACAGGCCGCTGTCGGCCAGGTCGGGGTTCATCTGCGACTCGATCAGGTAGTCGCGCGACACCGTCGCCGGGCGCTTGCAGTGGACGCAGATGTTGCGGACCAGGCGCTGCGCCAGCACGCAGTTCAGCGCCGACACGAACTGGTAGGCCTCGACCCCCATGTTCAGGAAGCGGCCCAGCACGTCGACGACGTTATTGGCGTGGACGGTGGTGAAGACGAGGTGCCCCGTCAGCGCCGAGTTGATCGCGATCTGCGCCGTCTCGTTGTCGCGGATCTCCCCGACCATGATCTTGTCGGGATCGTGGCGCAGAATCGAGCGCAGGCCGCGGGCGAACGTCAGCCCCTTCTTCTCGTTGATCGGGATCTGCGTGATGCCCTTGAGCTGATACTCGACCGGATCCTCGATGGTGATGATCTTGTCTTCGACGGTCTTGATCTCCGACAGCGCCGCGTACAGCGTGGTGGTCTTGCCCGAGCCGGTCGGGCCGGTGACCAGGACCATCCCGTAGGGTTCGGCGATGTATTTCCGGAAGCGCTTCAGTTCCGCGTCGGGGAACCCGAGGATGTCGAGGCGCAACTCGTGGAACTGCTCGCTGATCGATTCCTTGTCGAGAATACGGATAACGGCGTCCTCGCCGTGCACGCTCGGCATCACCGAGACGCGGAAATCGATGGTCTTGCCCGGCAGCCGCAGCTTGAAGCGGCCGTCCTGCGGGATGCGTTTCTCGGCGATGTCGAGCTCCGCCATGACCTTGACGCGCGAGATGATCGTGCTGTGAAAGCGCTTGTCGATCGGCCGCATCGCCGACTGCAGCACGCCGTCGATGCGGTACTTCACA
>JBKJRJ010000002.1:0-3745 GCA_046594705.1 Vicinamibacterales bacterium | reverse complement strand
GACCCGGAGGATCTCCGGAGGACGGACCCGGCGTATCGTCCGGTGCTGACCGCGCGCGGCGTGGCGCGCCGCGCGGTGCTCGATCTCTGTGACGGCTCGCGTTCCCTCGCGCAGATCGAGGCGGAGGTATTCGCGCGGCACGGCGCCCTGTTCCAGTCGCCGGCTGAGGCCGCGGTGTTCGTGACGCAGCTCGTGTCGCGCTACACGCATGGCTCGTAGCGCGCGCGCGTACCAGTTCTGCGGCCTGACGCTGACCAGCGATCGCGCCCTCCCCGAGCTGCGGCGCGGCGCGCTGGCGGACGCGGATTGCGCCGTCATCTTCACGCCGGACCGTGTGGCAGAGGCAGCCGCGGCGTGGATTCATCAGTGGCGCCTGCCGGGTGGCCGGCTGTGGCTCTCCATCGGTCGCGTAGCCGCCGGCTACCTGCTTCGCTTTCGCGACCAGGCCGACTTCGTCATCAGCGCCGATGGCCGCCGCATCGTGGTTCACGCGCCCGACGGGCTGCCGGACGCCACGCTGCGGCACCTGTTGATCGATCAAGTCCTGCCGCTGGCGTTGAGCCGGCGCGGCGGCATCGCCCTTCATGCCAGCGCCGTCCATCTCCCGGGTATCGGTACCGTTGGTTTCGTCGGCGCGACGGGACGCGGAAAATCCACGGTGGCGGCGGCGCTCGCGGCGGCCGGCGGTCACATCGTCACGGACGACTGCCTCGCGCTCGACCTGAAGGACCAGGGAACCGTGATGGCCCAGCCGGGTTATCCCGGCCTGCGTCTCTGGCCAGGGGCGGCCGCGCGCGCCTTGCTGCGCGCGCGGCCGACGACGCGCGTGGCGCATTACTCGACGAAAAGGCGCGTGCATCGGACCGCACTCGCGTTCCATCGCCAGGCGAGTCCGTTGCGGATGCTGTTTCTGCTGTCGGCGCGCGCCGAGACCGGCCCGCCGCTGTCCATCCGCCGATGCCGCGCGACCGCGCGCCTGATCGGGCTGGTGCGCTGTGCGTACGTGCTCGACGTGGAGGACCGCGCCGGCCTGGCCGGAGTGTTCGGCGCTCTCGCGCGGCTGGTCACACAGGTGCCGGTGGTGCGGCTGCGCTTGCGCGATGGCCACCGCCGGCTGCCGGAGGCCGCCGCGTTGATCCGCGCGTGCGCGGCAGATCACGCCCGGTTCGCATGACGACGACCTTCGACCTGCACGATCAGGCCTATTACCTCTGGCGCCAGGCCGGTGCGCGTCGCGAGGTGCTCGTCCACGTGGACGCCCATCACGACGCCGCGCACGTGCCGTCGTGGGGCGCGATCGATATTGGCAACTACGTGCGCGCGGCCATTCGCGCTCAGATGGTGGCCGAGATCCGCTGGGTCGTTCCCGACCCGATGTGGCGCGACGAGACCTCGCGCCGCGTGCTGCTCGACGAGTTCGCGCATATCTCCAGCGCCGGACTCAGGAACGACAGCACCGGCGCGGCGAGCGAGATCGAGGGGGTCGAGTGCTGGATGGGCCCGCTCGCAGGGATGCCCGCCGTGCCGCCAGGCGTGCTCCTCGACATCGACGTCGATTTCCTGTTGACGGCGCGATTCGAGGACGGGCGTTCGGCGGACCCCCTCTCGGTGCCATGGTGCTGGCCGGAGGAGCTCGTCTCCCGGCTCGGCGCGAGCGGGATCCAGGCGAAGCTGATCACCGTCGCGACCTCGGTCACCGGGGGGTTTACGCCGCTCCGATGGGCTCACCTCGCTCGGGAGATTGCCTCGCGGCTGGACGGCTCATCCTCGCCCGCCATGCTCGCGTGCTTCGGGTTGCTGCGCGATGCGGCCCGCGCCGCCAGCGCGGCGGGTGCGCTCGAGACGTGCCGCGCCGCGGTGGCGGCTTGCCCGGATGAAGCGGCGGCGCTATTTCATCTCGCTGGAATGCTGCAGGCAGCGAAAGAGCTGGACGCGGCGCGATCGGCGTATCGGCGCGCGCGTGAGCTTGATCCGTCGTACGCGCATCCCTTCAGGACGGCGGGACCCGTCCTGTTGCGGCGACACCGGCTCGTCGAGGCCGAGGCCGCGTATCGCGACGGTCTGGCTCTGGATCCGGACGACCCGGACGCCCGGCTGGGGCTGGCGATGGTGGCCCTGCGCCAGGGCCGGGTCACCCAGGCGCGGGACCTTGCCGAACAGTGTGTCGCCGCGAATCCGGGCGCGGTGGACGGCTGGCGCACGCTGGCGCGCGCGCAGGCGGCGCTCGGGCAGCCCCGCCTGGCCGTACGCGCCTGCGATCGGGCATTAGGTCTGGCGCTGCGAGGGGTGGCGCCGATCGGAGGGCCCTGGCTGTCGAATCCCGAGCGACGGCTGGTGGACCCGGAGCACTGGGCCGATCATGCCGCCGCGGCGGAACTGCACGCCGTGCTCGGCGACCAGGCCGCGGCCGCCGCCCACCGCCGGATCGCCGAGGCAGGGTGTGCGGAACGCTAGCCGGACATGCTAACATCCTGAGGATTTTCCACCGGTCTTTCCTGGAGTTTTCCCATGTCCGGCCACTCAAAATGGCACACGATCAAGCACAAAAAGGGCGCCGCTGACGCCAAGCGCGGCAAGGTGTTCACCCGGATCATCAAGGAACTGTCGGTCGCGGCGCGCAACGGCGGTGGCGACCCCGACATGAATCCCCGCCTGCGTACGATCGTCGCCGACGCCAAGTCGGTCAACATGCCGGCCGACAACATCAAGCGCGCCATCCAGCGCGGCACCGGTGAACTGCCGGGCGTCAACTACGACGAGATTACCTACGAAGCGTACGGGCCGGGCGGCGTCGCGATCATGATCGAGGTGCTGACCGACAACAAGAACCGCACGGTCGGCGAGGTGCGGCACACCCTCGGCAAGCACGGCGGCAACCTGGGTGAAGCCAACAGCGTCGCCTGGATGTTCGAAAAGAAGGGCTACCTCATCGTCCACAAGGCGGGCGCTGACGAAGAGAAGCTGCTCGCCGCGGCGATCGACGCCGGCGCCGACGATATGGGAGACGACGGCGAGAACTGGGAAATCGTGTCGTCGCCCGAGACCTACCAGGCGGTGTTGGACGCCGTGAAGGGGCTCGGTATCGAGCCCGCCGCGGCGGAAGTCGCGCTTCTCCCGAAGAACTACATCAAGCTCGAGGGCAAGGCCGCCCAGCAGATGCTGAAGTTGATGGAAATCCTCGAGGATCACGAAGACACCAAGAAGGTCTGGACCAACGCCGACATCGAGGAAAAGGAGATCGAGGCTTCGCTGGCGTGAGGCCGCGGATCACCCGGACGACCCGGACCATTTTGTGATCATTTTCGGGATCGATCCAGGCTCCGAGCGAACGGGGTATGGCTGCGTCGCGACCGACGGCCGCCGCCACCGGCTGGTCGCGTTCGGCACCCTCGCCGCGCCTGCGCGCTGCACGTTTCCCGAGCGTCTCCTCTTCATCCACGCGGGCCTCGCGGCGTTGCTCATGGAGCATCGCCCGGATTGCGTCGCCATCGAGAACGTGTTCCACGCCAAGAACGTGCGGAGCGCGCTGAAGCTGGGGCACGCGCGCGGCGTGGCACTGCTCGCGGCATCGCAGGCCGGCATGGTCGTCGCCGAGTATTCACCCGCCGAAATCAAGCGTGCCGTCGTCGGTTTCGGCCGCGCCGAGAAACCCCAGGTGGGCGCGATGGTCAAGCTGCTGCTCGGGCTCGACGCCATCCCGTCGCCGCACGACGCGGCTGACGCTTTGGTGGTGGCAATCTGTCAT
>JBKJRJ010000529.1:0-10262 GCA_046594705.1 Vicinamibacterales bacterium | reverse complement strand
GGCCCGGCTGGCCCCGCCCATCGCGCGCGACCTGACGATGGCGGGCAGCTTGGCCATCGCCAGGGCAGCGGCCGGATCCACGGTGGCCCGTTCGCCGAGCTGATCGACGGCGGTCTGCAGTTCCGAAATCTGGCCGGCGAGCTGGCCGGTGGCCTCGCGATAGTTGGTGTTCTCGACCTTCAGCGCCGTGTTGGTCGTGCGCAGATCGGTAATGGTCGCCGATGCGCTCCACCGGGCGCCGAGTCCGACCAGCACCGGGAGCGTAAACAGCCCGGCCACGGCCAGCAGGGTCGGCCACAGGGAGACGGTCAGGCGGCGGACGGTGCCCGTCTGGCGGTCGGCAATGACAAATGTATAGCGTCTGGCTCGCATCAACTCAGAGGTCGGGGAGGCTGGAAGTGTAGCACAGCCGGGCAGTTAAGGCCAGCCTTCAAAAGGCCAGGCTTGCGGTTCTGGTCGCCCGCTTGCAGTAGTGGTTCGCAGGACTGCGATAGGCGGGTGAATGGGCAAGGCGCCCACTCATTCTCGGAAGTGGATTGGGAAATGAAGGTAATAGGCGTTCTGTTCGTAGTAATGGCGATGGCGATGGCGGTCGTGGTCACAGCTCAACCGCTCAGCCCGGTGGCGAGCTTGACCGCATCCACTCTTGCGATGGAACCGACGTGGATGGTGCTGTCGGGCGCCGCGCTCATGGGGATTGCCAGTGCGGTGCGCCGCTACCTGCCGTGATAGGCGGCTCCTTGGTCGTTGAGGTTGGGTTAGCTGGTTTAGCTGGTTTGGCGGGTCGTTGATTTTTGCGATAGCTCACGCGTTCTGGTACGGCAGTTCTTGCGCGCCTTCTGGACACTCGTTCCCCCCATAGACGGAATCCTCTGCAATTCCCTGACGGTCCGGCTGAGTCGTGGTTTGCACTGGCAGCGGCATGCTCGCCTGTGTCCGGTCGGCCGCCGTCTTCGGCATCGATGCCACCCCGGTCAATATCGAAGTCGATCTGTCGTTCGGCCTGCCGTGTTTCACGATGGTGGGGCTGCCGGACGCCAGCGTTCGCGAGAGCCGGGATCGCATCAGGAGCGCGATACGCAATTCGGGGTTCGAGTTTCCGCCGCATCGCGTCACCGTGAACCTCGCGCCGGCCGACGTGCGCAAAGCCGGCGCGTCGTTCGATCTGCCGATCGCGCTCGGCATCCTCGCCGCCTGCGGCATCGTCTTGCGGCGCGACATCGACGATGTGTTGATCCTGGGAGAACTGTCGCTTGACGGCGGCATCCAGGCGGCGCGGGGCGTGCTGCCGATCGCAGCCGCGGCGCGTCGGCGCCAGTTTCGTGGCCTGCTGCTTCCGGAGGCGAACAGCCGCGAAGCAGCCGTCGTGGACAACCTCGACTTCTATCCGGTCCGCACGTTGGCTGATGCCGTGCGCGCGCTCAACGACCCGCACCCGGTCCAGCTGAGCCCCGGCGACGAGGCCGAGCCGGCCGAGCGCGTGCACGGCGACTTTGCGGAGGTGCGCGGCCAGGTGCTGGCGCGCCGCGCGCTCGAAATTGCCGCCGCCGGAGCCCACAATGTGCTGCTCGCGGGTCCGCCCGGCTCGGGCAAGACCATGATGGCCCGGCGCGCCGCCGGCATCCTGCCGCCGCTGACGTTCGACGAAGCGCTCGAAGTCACGTCGATCCATTCAGTGGCGGGCCTGGTGCCGCCGGGAACCGGACTGGTGCGTGCCCGCCCCTTCCGAGCCCCGCACCACACGGTGTCGGACGTGGCGCTGGCGGGCGGCGGTTCGACGCCGCGGCCGGGAGAGATCAGCCTCGCGCATCACGGCGTGCTGTTCCTTGACGAGATGCCGGAGTTCAGCCGCCACGCGCTCGAAGTGCTGCGCCAGCCCCTCGAAGACGGTCTCGTGCGCGTCGCGCGCGCGTTGCGGACCGCGGTGTTTCCCGCGCGCTTCATGTTGATCGGTGCGATGAATCCCTGCCCGTGCGGGTTCCTCGGGGATGCCCGCCGTGCCTGTCGTTGCACGCCCACCCAGATCGACCGCTATGCGTCCCGGCTGTCCGGGCCACTGCGGGACCGCATCGACCTCACCGTCACCGTCACGGCACTGCCGCCGGGTGAGCTGACATCATGGGATGGCGGGGAAGGGACGGCGCCGATCCGGGAGCGGGTCAACGCGGCCCGCGCTCGCCAGCAGGCCCGCCCTGGCGACCCGGTCACCCGCACGAATGCCCGCCTCAACCCCCGGCTCCTTCGCCAGGTCTGCCGGCTCGACGCCAGGACCACGGGCCTTCTCCGCGATGCCGCGGAGCGCCTCGGGCTGACCGCCCGCGCCTTCGACCGGGTGCTGCGCGTCGCCCGCACCGTGGCGGATCTCGAGGGCTCCGACGCCGTGCTGTTCGATCACGTCGCGGAGGCGTTGCAGTTTCGGTAATTAATGGTTGGTCGTAGGTGGTTGGTGAGTCGCAAACCACCAATCACGGTCAGCCGGGCTAGCGTGCTCGCGCAGCGAGAATCTTCAGCCGCGCTCCTGGCGCGATGCGGTTGCTCGAGAGGCGGTTCCAGCTTTTGATTTTTGCCACGCTGGTGTTGAAGAGCTGCGCGATCGAGAAGAGGGTGTCGCCGCGTCTGACCTTGTAGGTGACGTGAGCCACCTGTGCCGGGGTGGTCACGGCCGCGGCCGCGGCGGGCTCGGCGAACGCGCGCGAGGCCACGGCGGTGGGGGCCGGGCGCTCGGCGCGGGCCGCGAGCAAGGTCGCGGGCGCGCGCGGGATGATCAGTTCCTGGCCGGGGCGCAGGCGGGCCTTGGCGCTGACGTTGTTGGCCTCGGCGACGTCGGCGCGTGACACACCGAACCGGCGGGCGACGGTCTGCAGCGTTTCGCCCTTCTTGGCGGTGTACCAGTTCAGCGCCGAGAAATCCGCCGGCGAGGCGTCTGCCAGCTTCGCGCTGAGACGGTCGGCCGTGCCCTTGGGAACCTTCACTTCGTACTTCGGATATTTGACCGGGGTGGTCCAGCGCCGCAGTTCGGGGTTGAGCGCCTGAATCTCGTCCACGGAGGTGCCCGCCCACTCGGCGAGGCGGCGCAGGTCGATGGCTTGCGGCATCGCGACCTTGTCGTAGCCGATCGGCTCGGCCGTGACCGCCTCGAATCCGTACTGCGCGGGGTTCCGGCCGACGATCATGGCCGCCATGATGAGCGGCACGTACTCACGCGTTTCACGCGGCAGGTATCTGGTGCTGGCTGACAGCCTCCAGAAGTCGTCGATGCCCGACTTCCTCATCGCGCGCGAGACCCGGCCCGGGCCGCCGTTGTAGGCCGCCAGCACCAGGCCCCAGTCGCCGTTGAACATCTTGCTGAGGGTCTTCAGGTACTTGGCCGCGGCGACCGTCGACTTCTCGGGATCCGACCGCTCGTCGATGAACCAGTCCGTCTTGAGCCCGTGCTCCTTGGCGGTCGGCCTCATGAACTGCCACGGGCCCTTCGCGCTGGCCTTCGATAAGGCGTTGGTCTTGAACGAGCTTTCGATAATGGGGATGTAGGCGAGATCGAGCGGCAGTCCCTCGGCCCGGAAGACCGCCTGGATCATCGGCATGTACTTCGCGCCGCGCACCAGGCTGTCCTGGATGTACTCGCGCATACGTCCCTGGAAGACCTCGACGTAGGAGAGGACCTTCGCGTGCTCGGGAATTGGCAGGTCGTGGGGATTGTGCGCCAGGTCGGCCTTGACCGCCGCCTTGGTGGCCGCGTCGGCCGTCGGGGCCGGGAAGGTGGTCGCGTTCTTCAGGATCTCGTCGATCGGCGCCGCTTCGTAGCGCTTTTCGGTGAAGCCGTCACCCTGCGCCAGCGCGGTGACCTCGTAGGCGTTGATGCGGTCGATCAGGCGGTCGAAGTGTTCGCGCATGCGGGCGTCGGTCCGCGCGCCGTAGGGGGACTCGAGCAGGACCTCGACGGCCTGGTCGAACGCCTCGCGCGCCTTGTCGAGATGGCCGGCCTTCAGCTCACGCTCGCCGCTCTCGAAGTGACGCTGCGAGGTGCCAATCAGTGTCGCGACCTGATCCACCATCGGCCGGGCCGCGGCGGGCGCCGGAGTCGCCACAGGGATCGGTCGGGGGAGCGGGGGGGCAGCGGTGACCTGGGGCTTGGCGTTGCCGCCGCAAGCGGCCAGCGCCATGCAAAATCCCGCCGTAAGAGTCCTTCGCATCATGCTTAGCGCTCCACAACTGTCGGGTTTAGCGTCGGCACAGATGAGCCGTCTTGCAAACCGCTTGCCCTGTTGAGGTCGTCGGACGAATCGGTGCCCCGCCGGGGACGGAGCGCTTCACGTGCTGGGGTGGCAAGAATAGCAACCATGAGCCCGCTGGTCAACCGTAAATCCTAATGGCTCAACAATAACCAGACCGAACGGCCTGAACCTGCGCTGGGGCGCGACGGCCGTCTAACGAGGCCAGGCGGCCTGCACGAACAGCCGGTGCTGCTCACCAAGGTCCCGGGCGGCCGGGGTGACGATGGTGCGCTCCCCGATTACGATTTTGCGATTCTGCTTGATAGCCTGGCGGACGTCGTCTTCGCATACGAACTCCACGGGCTGTTCGGCCACCTCGGCGCGGGTCGGGGCCGGGGCGGTGGCGGGAGCCGTTTTCTCGTCACTCCCGTAGCGTCCGGCTGGAGGCGGCGCGGACGGAGGCAGCTGCGCCGGCCGGTAGCCGCGCGAGGTCAGGAACTCGTCGATCCGCCGGGCCAGGACGTCGGCGGCGATACCGCCCGGCACCGGGGGAGGGGCGGGGGGCTTGGGCAAACTGACTCCTCCTGACGCGGCCACCGGCCGGTTCACGACCGCGGGGCTGGTCTCGTAGGCCAGGCGCTTGATATTGAGCAGGTGGCGCGGCGAAATGTTGTCCGACGTGATGTTGCCACCCCATCCCCCGCAGCCAAGGGTCATCGCCGGATCGAGCCCGGTCGTCAACCCGATTGACCCGTGGGTCGTCGGGGTGTTCACGACGATGCGGCCGGCGGGTTTCTTGAGGCCGAATTCGAGGATGACCTGGTCGTTGCGCGAGTGGATCGACATCGTGTGACCCATGCCGCCGTAGCGGAGGATCTCGATGCAGCGCGCGCAGCCGTCCTTCCAGTCCGCGACCACATAGAACGCGAGGACCGGCGACAGTTTTTCGACCGACAGCGGGAAGTCGCGGCCGACGCCCTTCAGTTCGGCGATCAGGACGCGGGTGTCCGGCGGCACGCTGATGCCGGCCGCCTGCGCGATGACGGTGGCCGGGCGGCCCACCAGTTTGGGATTCGGCAGGCGCTGCGGCCCGAGCAGCACGGCCGCCACGGCGTCGGCCTCCGCCGTCGACATGAAATAGCCGCCGTTCGCCACGAATTCGCGCTTGACCTCTTCGACGACCGGTCCGTCGACGACCACCGAGTTTGGTGACGAGCACAGTACGCCGTTGTCGAACGTCTTGCCGGTCACCACGTCGCGCACCGCCTTGGGCACGTCCGCGGTGCGCTCGATGAAGCACGGCGCATTGCCGGGGCCGACACCGTAGGCGGGCTTCCCCGCGCTGTAGGCGGCGCGCACCAGGCCCATGCCGCCGGTGGCCAGAATGACGGCGACCTCGCGCGCCTTCATCAGCTCCTGCGTGCCTTCCAGCGTCACGGTCGTCATGCAGGTGATGGCGCCGTCGGGTGCGCCGGCGCGGCGGGCGGCGTCCGCCATGATCTCGGCGACGCGGGAGATGCAGCGGACGGCCGAGGGGTGCGGGCTGATGACGAGCGGGCACCGCGCCTTGATCGCAATCAGGATCTTGTAGATCGCCGTGGACGTCGGGTTGGTGGTGGGAACGATGGCGCAGACCACGCCGAAGGGCTCTGCGATCTCGACGACCTTGCGATCGTCGAGCCGGCGGATGACGCCGACGGTCTTCATCGGGCGAATGAACCGGTAGATGTTTTCCGACGCGAAGAGGTTCTTCTGAACCTTGTCGGCGACGACGCCGTAGCCGGTCTCTTCGTGGGCGAGACGGGCGAGCGCTTCCGCGTGCGGCGTGACCGCGGCGGCCATCGCGTCGACGATCGCGTCAATCTGTTCCTGGGAGAACTCGGCGAGAAGGGGAGCGGCGGCCTTGGCGCGCCGCGCGAGGGATCGCGCCTCGGCAATGGAGGCGAGATCGCGGTCCGTCTGGGCCATGGACTAGGCGCCCTTGGAATCCTTCGGCGCTTTCGGGAGGACCTTCTCGACTTCCGCGTGCGGCCGCGGAATCACGTGCACCGAAATCAGCTCGCCGACGCGACGCGCCGCCGCGGCGCCCGCGTCGGTGGCCGCCTTGACCGCGCCGACATCGCCGCGCACCATCACCGTCACGTAGCCGGCGCCGATGTACTCCTTGCCGACGAGAATCACATTGGCGGCCTTGACCATCGCGTCAGCCGCCTCGATGGCGCCGATCAGGCCCCGCGTTTCCACCATCCCAAGAGCATCCACCGGCAAACGCTAACATATTGCTGTACCTGCCACAACTGCGGTACCATCTCGCCTTCGCATGCGCCACATAGTTTCATCGTCCGTGTCGGTCGTCCTGTTGTGCCTGTCGCTGGCCGGTTGCAGTGGAAAACAGCCAGCAGAGCCCGCCATCGCCACCCCCACGCTGGCCTTCAGCAAAGCGCGGATGCCGATCGGCAGCGCCGTCACGCTGACCTACACGTTCGCCGTCGCCGCGAATGCGGCGTTCGACAAGGATTACTGGGTGTTCGTGCACGTGCTCGACCCCGAAGGGGAGCAGATGTGGACCGACGACCACCTGCCGCCGACGCCGACCACGAAATGGAAGGCCGGCGAAACCGTCCAGTACAAACGGACGATCTTCGTGCCCAACTACCCCTATATCGGGGAAGCGGTGGTGCGGCTTGGTCTCTACGACCCGCCGTCCGGCCAGCGGCTGGTCCTGAACGCCCCGGAGGCCTCGCGCCGCGAATACATCGTTGCCAAAACCCAGATTCTGGCCTCGTCCGAGAACATCTTCGTGATGTACAAGGACGGCTGGCACCCGGCTGAAAACGACGTCAAGAACCCCCAGAACGAGTGGAAGTGGACCAAGAAAACCGCCACGCTCTCGTTCAAGAATCCGAAGAAGGACTCGACGTTGTACCTCGAGTACGACGCCCGCGGCGACCTGTTCACGCCGCCGCAGCAGGTCACCCTCACGCTGGGGGGCGCCGTGGTCGGCCGGTTCACGGCTGACGCCAAACTCGGCACCATCCTCACGTTCCCGCTGACGGCCGCCCAACTAGGCGCGTCCGACATGGTGGACCTGATCATTGACCTCGATCGCACCTTCCAGCCCGGCGGCACCGACCCGCGTGAGCTCGGGATGCGCGTGTTTCACGCCTACATCGAACCCAAGTAGGCTTTCAGCGTTCAGCTGAGAGCCAGGAGCTCGAGCCACCTCTTCTGTAGCGTTCCTGGACACCCCGCCAACCAAATGGTAGGATGGGCCGTCCCAATGAAAGTGTTCAAAACAGTTCGGCTTGCTGCAGCTACGTGTGTGCTCGTCGCCGCAGGCTCTACGATTGCCGCGGCCGAGATTGTGTTCATGACGTCCGGCAGTTCCGTCTCGGTCAAGACCCACACCAGGGTGGGGGAGTCCGTGGTGCTGACGCTTCGCTCCGGCGGGGAAGTCACCCTCGACCAGAACTTGATTGAGAAAATCGTCCCCGACGAGGTTCCGCATCCCGAGCCGCAGCCCGCTCAGGCGCCCGGGGAGCCGACGCCGATGATCGCGGCGGCCGCCGAAGGCAGTGTGCTCCTGCGTGACACGGCCTATGCCGGGCTGATCATGGCCGCCGCCGAGGCGCACGGGGTGGACCCCGTCCTCGTCCAGGCCCTCATCCAGGTCGAATCCAACTACAAACCGCGGGCGCGCTCCTCGAAAGGGGCCATGGGCCTGATGCAGTTGATGCCTTCGACCGCCCGGCAATACAAGGTGCGCAACGCCTACGATCCCGCCGCCAACATCAGCGCGGGCGTCCAGAAGCTGAAGGGGCTGCTCGACAAGTGGGGCGGCGACGTCCGGCTCGCGCTGGCGTCCTACAACGCCGGCGAAGGCGCCGTGACGAGGTTCAACGGCATCCCCCCCTACCGCGAAACCCGCAACTACGTCACCAAGATCCTCTCGATCGCCGGCCTCAAGTAGGCGCTGGGCAGCTGAAGCCTGACGCCCCGGGCCTCAAGGCCAAATCCCGCCAACTCCGTCTAATCCAATTAGTTGTGTAGAATTAGGCGGTAGTGCGCCCGGTGCCCAAAAGGGTTCCGGAGCGACGTTGCATAATGGAATACAGGTGCAGGCTCGGGACACCGGGCGGGGACATCATCGAAGGCGTGTACGTCGCCGCTAGCGAGGCGGGGCTCCGCCGTGAGTTCGAGGAGAAGGGGCTGCTGGTCCTCGCCATCCAGGGGGCGGGACAGCGCGCGCTCGCGGGCTTTCATCTGCCGGAGTTGCCGCGTCGGCGCAAAGTGCCGAGCCGTGAGTTTCTCGTCTACAACCAGGAGCTCGCGACCTTGCTCAAGGCGGGCATGCCGCTCGTCCAGTCGCTCGACATCCTCCGCCAGCGCATTACGAACCCGGTCTTCAAGGTCGTGCTGGACGACGTGTATGAGCGCGTGCGCGCGGGCAGCGCCCTGTCGGAGGCGTTCGAAGTCCACGGCGGCCTGTTTCCGGGCGTCTACACCGCGTCGCTGCTGGCGGGCGAGAAGTCCGGCAACCTCGAGCAGGTGCTGCGGCGCTACGTCAGTTACGTGAAGGTCGTGTCCACGGTGCGCCGGAAGACCGTCTCGGCCCTGGTCTACCCGGCGATTCTCGTCCTGCTGTCGATCATCGTCGTCACCGTCATCGTGGTGAAGGTGGTGCCGGAGTTCGGCAACTTCTACAACCAGTTCGGCAAGGAGCTGCCGCTCTCGACGCGGTTCATCGTCGGGTTGTCCGGGTTCGTGACGACGTATTTCGCGCTGATCTTCGGCGGCATCGCGGCGGCGATTGTCGCGGCGTTCTGGTGGGTGCGGCAGCCCGGGCAGCGGCGGCGTCTCGATCGTCTCATCCTCAGCCTGCCTGCGGTCGGGCCCCTGGCGCAGAAGTTCTCGACCTCGCAAGGGGCGCGTACGCTGGCGACGTTGCTCGGTGGCGGCATCCCGCTCGTCAACGCACTGGAAGTGACGGCGCGATCGCTCGGCAACGAGCACATGGCGGCCGAGATGGTGACCGCGGCGCAGCAGGTGCGCGAAGGACGGTCGCTGGCGGCGACACTGCAGGACAGCGGCGCGTTCCCGGACGTCGCCATCAAGATGGTCGAGGTCGGCGAGTCGACCGGCGCGCTGCAGGAAATGCTGAACAGCCTGGCCGACTTCTACGACGAGGAGATCGACACCAACCTCGGGCGTTTCGTGACGGTGATCGAACCGGCGCTGCTGGTCATCATGGGCATCGTCATCGCGGGCTTGCTGCTCTCGCTCTACCTGCCGCTGTTCAACCTGTCGTCGGCCCTGAGCAGCTAGCCGAACCCGGTAAAGATTGGTCATGGACGAAAAGGTTTCGCACGCCGCCACTGCCGAGCACCCGGAGCTCTACGTCGACACGGGGGCGTCGGAAATTTCCGCGGCCGAGGCTGCCGCCGAGATCGCGCAGGCGGGTCGCCTGGCCGAGCGCTACCGCCTGCCGTTCCTCGACCTGGCGCATTTCAATATCGACCACGATCTCTTCCGCACGATTCCGGCCGAGCTGATGCTGCGCTACGGGTTCGTGCCGTACGGGCGGGACGGGGCGGCGCTGGTGATCGTCGTCAGCGACCCGACCGACCTGCCGATGATCGACGAGCTCGGCATGCTGCTCGGCACGCCGATCAAGGTGATGGTGGCGCCGCCGTCGGCGATCCAGGCGATCCTGAAGAAGAGCGAGAGCTCCACGCGGGTGCTCGAGGATGCCACCGAGAGCTTCCAGCTGCAGATCCTCCACGAGAACGACGACGGCGACGAGCAGCTGACGGTCGAGCGGATGACGGCCGACGCCAGCCCGGTCATCCGCCTGGTCGACACCACGATCTACACCGCCATCCAGCGCCGCGCCAGCGACATCCACATCGAGACGCAGGACGATGCGGTATATGTGAAGTACCGCATCGACGGCGTGCTGCAGTCGGCGATGCGGCCGATCGACAAGCGCTTTCACAGCACGATCATCTCGCGCGTCAAGGTCATGGCGGAGCTCGACATCGCCGAGAA
>JBKJRJ010000378.1:0-4891 GCA_046594705.1 Vicinamibacterales bacterium | reverse complement strand
CTGATGTCGCTGGCCGAAAGCCTCGGCGGCGTCGAAACGCTCATCAGCCATCCCGCCACGATGACCCACGCCTCGGTGCCGCCCGAGCGGCGCAAGGAGATCGGCCTCACCGACAGCCTGGTACGCATCTCGGCGGGCGTCGAGGACGTCCAGGATCTGATCGACGACCTGGCGCAGGCGCTGGACTGACCTGGAGGCTGCGCGCGGGACCGGGCCACGGTTTCACGAAGACACGAAGGCGCAAAATTTCAACCAAGCAGACAACAAGATCGTCGTGCCTTGGTGCCTTTAACGCCAGCGATCGTGGCTACCCTTTCCGGTTCCGATGGCGCAGGAACTCCACCACCACGGGCAGCACCGAGACCAGCACGATCCCGATCGTGATCAGCGAGAAGTTGTCGCGGACGATGGGGATGTTGCCGAACAGGATGCCGGCGCCCATGCAAAGCCCCACCCACAGGATGGCGCCGGTGACGTTGTAGAAGAGGAAGGCGCCGTAGGACATCGATCCGGCGCCGGCCACGAACGGGACGAAGGTCCGAACAATCGGCACGAACCGTCCGAGCACCACCGCTTTTCCGCCGTATCGCTCGAAGAATTCGTGAGCCCGCTGCAGGTGGTCGCGGTTCATCAACCGGCTGAACAGGGTCGTCGACTCGGTGGCGGTGAACGCCTTCGGGCCGACGTACTTCCCCACCGCGTAGTTGACGCCGTCACCGAGGATCGCCGCGGCCAGCAGCAGACCGCCGGCCAGCCACGGATTCAGCACCCCCCTGGCCGCGAGCGCACCGGTCGCGAACAGCAGGGAATCCCCGGGCAGGAACGGCGTGATCACCAGGCCGGTTTCCGCGAACACGATCGCGAAGAGTATGCCGTAGACCCAGGGGCCGTAGGTGCCGACGAACTCGAGCAGGTGCTTGTCGAAGTGGAGTATGAAATCAATCACTCTGATATCCGGGTTGATTCGCCGACCCACCGCAGGTAAGCGTCGTTGCCGTCCACGATCGGCAGCACGATGAATTCCGGAACGTCGTAGGGGTGCAGCTCCCGCACGCGCTCCCACAGGGCCGCGAGGCGGCCGCGGGTGGTCTTGATGACGAGCTGCCGCTCCCGTTCCCGCTCGACCGCACCCTCCCACCGGTAGACCGACTCCATGCCCGCCAGCAGGTTCACGCAGGCAGCCAGCCGCGACTCCACCAGTGTATGCGCGAAGGTCACCGCGTCGGCCTCGTCGGGCAACGTGGTCATGACGAGGACGCAATCGGTGTCATTCATGTCAGTGGTTTCGCCGCCTGCCGGGTGGCCCGGCCTAATGGCCGGGATACGAACGGCCGAAACTATTGTACAAAAGGAACGTCCCCCTCATGCCTCAGGTCGTCGCGCCGCCAGCCCGGACTTCAGCGCCCCCGCCCGCCCCGCCAAAGTCGCTGCGCGGCGAATACGGGGCCAGGCCGCAGGTCCGCGACGGCGGCACCGCCCCGCTCAGGCGCCGCACGCCTGCAGAGTTGACGCCACCGGCGTCGCCTTGGCGCAGCCGCCTGGTCAACTACGCGCTGGCGTTCGTGACCGTCGTGCTGGTCGTCGACGCGCTGGTGGGCGACAAGGGGCTGCTCGACACGTTGCGGGCGCGACGGCAGCACCAGGCTCTGGCCACGGCACTGGCGCAGAAGCGGCACGAGAATGCGCGCCTGCGGGACAACATCCGGCGCCTCAAGGAAGATCCAGGCGCGATCGAGTCGCTGGCGCGCGAGGAGCTCGGCCTGATGCGCGCCGGCGAAGTCCTGTTCATCGTCCGCGACACGCAATCCCCCGCCCGCTAGGCGGCACTAGGTCTTGTCGCGCTTGACCTGGTCCCACGACACCGATTCCACACCTCCGCCCTCGGTCATCAGCTGCGCGCTCAGCTCGTCAAGGGAAGTCCGCGGATCGAGCCAGGTGTGGTACTTGACGGTGATGTCGTTCTTGCCCTGCGAGATCTCGCGCGGCTCGAACACGACTTCGTTGCGCACGAGGACCCCCTCGACGAGCGAGGTCGGAAACACCCGTCCGGCGGCGGAAATCTCGACCGACATCAGCCGGGTCCGCTGCGTGGCGACCTGGTCCAGCACCAGCAGCGTGATGCACAGGAAGGCGGTGCCGAGACCGGCCACCGCAAAGCCGCCGAGGCCGGTCGCCATTCCGAGTCCCATCAGGAGGAACAGGATGGTGACGTCCTTGGGGTCGTCGACCGGCGTGCGAAAGCGCACGATCCCGGCGGCGCCCGCGATGCCGAACGCCCGGGCCAGCGAGTTCCCGATGATGATCATCATCACGGCGCCGGACACGCAGAGCAGGATCTGCGCCTGCTCGAGGGACCTGGGCCGGTCGCGGCTGACCGGCTGATGAACCGCCGTGACCAGGGCGCCGATGAGCGCCGCCGCCACCATCTTCAATAACTCGATGAACGGCTGGAACTGGTGCGAGCCGCCCGTGACCGCCCGGCCGTTCTCGAGCATCTCCTGAGTGATCGTCTCGATGCCGGCCAGCTGCAGTGGCCATCTCAGGCCCACCCAGACCAGCACCGAGCAGAGCGCGGCGCCCGCCGCGAGCACCCGCAGCCGGCGCCAGGGCCACGCCGCCAGACGGGCACCCTCAACCGAGTCATAGGTCACGAAGATCGAGGACAGGCGAGACGCCTCGAGTACCTCGGCGACCGCCGTTGACATGGCGGCGAGGCGGAGGCTGCCCCCGAGGCGCTGTGCGGTGGTATGACCGCGGACCAGGGCGCGGATGCCGCCGCTGTCCATCATCGCGACGCCCTCGAGATCGATGATCAGGTGGCGCTGGCCGCCGCGGAACAACTGCTGGATGTCGCGCTCGAACGCCTCGGCGGCGCCCCCCGCGACCAGCGGCACCTGGGGCGAAAGAACGAGGCGATCGGCGGCGGGGCGTCGGCTATTGGGCACAGGTCCGTCAGGAAGTGGTCGCGGCGACTATACACCGGCTCGCCCATGATTCCCCCGATGCTGGCTGGGGCCCGATCACCGTGGAAGGACGCACCGCGCCCGCCAGCGAGCGCGTCAGCAATGTCGATCAGCGGGTGGCGGCCAGTGACTACTGGCGGACCATGGCGATCCCACTCCGGACGTTCGCGCGGACATGGCTGTTCCGCGCGCTCGATCGGGATCCGCCCGCCCTGCCGTGATGGCGGTGACGCCCCGCCGCCGGCCCGCTCAGCGCCGCTCGAACAGGACGATTTGCGCCGGCAAGTTAGCCTTGGCGCTCCGGCCGGCCTCGATCCACGAACGCGACTGCGGTGTCGGATCGATGGCCGGATCGGGGTTGGTCCACCACGCCGGATCGAGCCGCGCGCCCTCGGGCAGCGGGACGCCCAGCAGGTCCTCGACTTCCGCGAAGGTCAGCACCAGCGCTTGAGCGTAGCGGCCTTCCAGGTATTTGTAGAGCGGGCGGTACGGCGCGGAAACCGATGAGGGCCGCGACGGTGGAGGCGGCGGCTCCTCCCGCAGGGACTCGCCGGGGGCGGAGCGTCCGCGCCACCCCCATGCTCGCAGCAGATCCTTCAGCGTGGTCACGGTTCACGTCCGCGCGGCGAAGACCATGTTCCGGATGTGCTGAAGAATCGGGTCCTGGGCCTGGAACCGGCGATTGTTGAGAAAACCCTCGGACAGAGTTGCCGGGCCCGACCAGCCCGTGACGCCCACGGTCCGGTACTTGTGCGTGACGTTGACGTGCAGATCGCTGTCGCCCGCCACCTCGAAGAACGACACCCGGCACTCGTTCCCCATCGGACGATTCTCGGTCAGCTGCACGATCCCAATCTTCAACGTCTCGACCTCAGCCGTCCAGTCGCCGTGCCGATGGGTATGGTTGGTGGAAGTCGTACCCCCGGTCGCCGGCGCAGCGACCGCCGCCCGCGGCGCCATCCAATTGCTGATTCTTCTGCTCATGGCAACCACGCTAACGCATTCCGCCGGCGCATGATATGCCGAAGTGCACACCCGGACAGACGAGCCCTCAAGCCCACCCGCTCGGCGGAGTGGCGCAAAGCGGCTGCAAAACGGCTCATCGCTGCCACGCTTAGCGGGACATGAGCCTAGCGGTCGAGCACCTCGCGGACCTTGCGTGGGCCTCCATCTTCTGCGCGTGGAGATACTGCGCTTCCAGGTTGTGCCGGTCCGTGACGTCCTGCGAAATGCCCGCTCCTCGCACCGCCTGTCCGGCCTCGTCGAGCAGGATACGGCCGGCGCCGCTCAGCCATCGCACGGTGCCGTCGGGGTGCATCGCCCGGTGCGGCATCGAAAAGTCTTCGCCCGAGGCCATCGCCCTGGCCAGCGTTCCCCCGACCGACTCCCGGTCGTCGGGGTGGATGCGATCCATGAACGCCTCGAGCGTGCCGCCAAAGGTGCCCGGCGCCAGGCCGTAATGGGCTTCCATGATCGCGGACCAGCGCAGCGTCCCGCTGGCGTAGTCCATATCCCAGATGCCGATGCCGGCCGACTCCGTGGCGAGGATCAGGCGCTGCTGGCTCTCGGCCAGTTGCGCCTCCGACTCCTTCCGTAACGTGATGTTGTCGAAGACGGCGACGAAATGCCCAGGTTCGGGGCGGTGGACGGAGATGGCGAGCGACATGTCCAGCGGCGCCAGGTAGGCTTCACACCGTTCCGGGGTCCCCGACACCGCGACCCGGCCATAGAGTTCGAACAGCTCGGGATTCGAGACCCGCAGCCCCGGAATCACCCGGCTCACCGGCTCGCCGATGACGTCCTTCAGCCCTGTCAGCCGCTCAAAGGCCAGGTTGACGTCGAGGTAGACGAAGTCGTCAAGTCGCCCCTGCACGAACACGCCCCGGCAATACGCGTAGCCGTCGTGCATGTTCTCGACCAGCGAGCGA
>JBKJRJ010000049.1:0-7517 GCA_046594705.1 Vicinamibacterales bacterium | reverse complement strand
CGATGCTGGAAGCGGTGACCTCCGCGAAGCGGCGCGTCAGCTTCGAGACCTACATCTTCAACGAAGGTACGGTCGGCCGGCAATTCACCGAGGCGTTCATTGCCGCGGCGAAGCGTGGCGTCACGGTGCAGCTCGTGATCGATGCCATGGGCTCGAGCAAGGTCCCGACGGAGTGGATCGAAAACCTCAAGAGCGCGGGCGTGAAGGTCGGTGAGTTCGGCAGGACCAAGTGGTACTCCATCGAGGAACTGAACTACCGGACACACCGCAAGATCCTCGTCGTCGACGGCCAGATCGGCTTTACGGGTGGCGTCGGGCTCGACGATCAGTGGCTCGGTAACGCGCAAGACAAAACGCACTGGCGCGACACGATGGTCCGCATCGACGGCCCGGTCGTCCGGCTGATGGAAGGCGCCTTCAACGAGAATTTCATCGAGACCTCCACCGAAGGCATTGCCCCGGTCGTGGACCCGGCTCCGGTCGCGGCCCCGGCACCGCAGGACAGCGCCATGATTCTGCGCAGCTCGCCGACCGGCGGCAGCAACGACATGAAGCGGCTGTATCTGCTCTCGATCGCCGCCGCGCGCCGCGCGCTCGACATCACCACCCCCTACTTCATCACCGACGAATCGAGCGAGTGGTCGTTCGCGCAGGCGATGAAGCGTGGCGTGAAGGTACGCATCCTGGTTGAAGGCGATCTGACCGACTCGATGCCCGTGAAGTACGCCAGCCGCGACGCCTACCAGCGGCTGATGGACATGGGCGTCGAGCTCTACGAATACCAGCCGGCGATGATGCACGCGAAAACCATGGTGGTGGACGGCACGTGGAGTACCTTCGGCTCGGCGAACTTCGACAACCGCTCGCTCGAACTGAACGACGAAATGAACGTCGTCGTCAGCGACCGTGACCTGGCGGCGCGGCTGCTGCAGGACTTCGAGCAGGACTTGCAGCGCGCGAAGAAGCTGGACCCCTCCGAATGGCGCCGCCGGCCGATGCTCGAGAAGGTGCGCGAGCATTTCTGGAGCTATTTCGGCGAGATTTTCTAGGAGTCTGGAGGCTGGAGGGGGAAGGCTGAACCGGCCTCGACCAATTCGGCTCTTGCCGGTCTCGAGAACGGGGCGTCTCCGTCAGAGCGGCGGCTTCGGGAGATCCGGCTCGGAGGAACCGGCGAGCTGCCCAGCAAGGTGAGTATCTGACGGCAAGCCAGCCTCCAAGTACAATCACCTGATGTCCGTTCGCGTTCGCTTTGCCCCGTCGCCGACCGGGTACCTCCACGTCGGGGGGGCGCGCACGGCGCTCTTCAACTGGCTGTTCGCGCGGCGCCATGGCGGCACCTTCGTGCTGCGCATCGAAGACACCGACACCGAGCGCTCGTCATGGGAGATGGTCGCCGGGATCGTGGAGGGCCTTCGCTGGCTCGGACTCGACTGGGACGAAGGCCCCGACGTGGGCGGCCCGCACGCGCCGTACTTCCAGTCGCAGCGCACCGAGAAGTATCGCGCGCACGCGCACGCGCTCGTGAGTGAAGGCCGCGCGTATTACTGCTACTGCCGCCCGGAAGATCTGCAGCGCAAGCGCGCCGACGCCGAGGCGCGGGGTGAGTCGTGGACCTACGATCGCGCCTGCCTGCAACGTGGCACCGCGGAAACTCCAGCGGACGATGCGCCGAAGGCGGTGCGGTTCCGGGTTGAGCCAGGGCAGACCCGCTTCAAGGACCTGGTCCACGGCGAGATCGTCTTCGACAACGCCAACATCGAAGACTTCGTCATTCTCCGGTCTGACGGGCAGCCCACCTACCACCTGTCCGTGGTGGTTGACGACATCGACATGGCGATCACCCACGTGGTCCGCGGCGACGATCACATCTCGAATACGCCCAAACAGGTGCTGCTCTACCAGGCGTTCGGCAAGCCGGAGCCGCACTTCGCGCACGTGCCCCTGATCATGGGCCCCGACAAGAAGCGGCTGAGCAAACGTCATGGCGCGACGTCGGTGACGGAGTATGAGCGCGCTGGTTACCTGCCCGAGGCGATGGTAAATTTCCTCGTCCTGCTGGGCTGGTCGCCGGGCGGTGACCGCGAGGTGCTGTCTCGTGACGAGCTGACGCAGTTGTTCGCGCTCGACGGCATCAGCGGCGGCCACGCCGTCTTCAACGCCGAAAAGCTGGACTGGTTCAACCAGCAGCACATCGGGCGTCTGTCAGGCGACGAGTTGCTGCGGCGGATCGAAGGCAGGCTTCGTGATACGGAACTGTGGCGGGAGTCGTTCGTGGCGGGGGAGTCAGCCTGGATGCTGAGTGTGCTCGAGCTGCTGAAAGCGCGGGTTAAGAACTTCGATCAGCTGATCGACGAGTTGCGGCCGTTCCTCGTCGAGGAACCCGAGATGGACAAGGGTGCCGCGACCAAACATCTCACCCCATCAGTTCAACCGGTGCTGCTGCAGCTGGCCGCAACGCTCGAACAATTGCAGTCGTTCGATGCCACCGCTGTCGAGCAGGCGCTGCGGGCAACAGCAGAGCAGGCCGGCCTGAAAGCCGCCGCCCTGATACATGCAACGCGCGTGGCGGTCACCGGCCGCGCCGTGAGTGCGGGCCTGTTCGAACTGCTCGCGCTGCTGGGGGCCGCGCGGGTGACACAGCGCTTGAACCGGGCGGTAAATTACCTACCTCATACCTAATCGCTACACATCAGCGAATGGGCTGATTTCGAGCTCAGGTAGAACAGCTCTTCCTCTTCCGGCTAATTTGTTGCTCACCTGTGCCGTGATGTCCCGCCCTATGCGGCCAGGCCGCCGCAAGTGGGAAAAAGATCCTCCTAATCTCCTCATCTATTACCACCCATAAATCGCGCTAAATCAACATCTTAGCGGGCATACCCGTTGCAGCTGATCCCCACGACCCGACACCGGGTGAGGAGGCAACGTGGCAAAAGAAGACCGTGGATTTGCGTCGATGGACCGAGCCAAGCAGCGGGAGATTGCCAGCAAGGGCGGCAAGGCAGCGCATCAGAAGGGGACCGCTCACGAGTGGACGAGCGAAGAGGCGCGTGACGCGGGTCGCAAGGGCGGCATCGCCAGTCACCAGCGTCGCCGCGAGCAGGGCGGCAGCGGGACCCCGGCGGACGGCGGCGAGGTCGCGCTCGACCGAAGCAGCTCCGATCAGGGTAACGCCGTGATGCCGGAAGGCCGCGACGAATAGAATCACGACGAGCGATCGAGGGGGTCGCGCGCCCGCGCGATCCCTCGCTTCCTACCAGCGCTGGACGCGCTGGCCCCGCCATTCGGTCCCCTCGGTGACGTAACGCCACTCCGGATTCTGTCGAACGTCCCGAAGGGCGCCGCAGATCTGGTCGAACGTCGCCAGGTGTTCGTCGGCGCACTCGAAGTAGGTCACGAAGTCCCACTCGTTGTCCCGGCCATGTCCGTCGGGGTTGTAATACAGCTTGCGGTAGATCGTGCTGATGCCGGGCTCCGCCGCCCGCGCATGTCCCTTGACGCGCGCGCCCGTGGCGTCGGCGTGCGGATAGAAGTAGGTCTGGCGTTCGAGGGCCTGCTTCTCCCACCACTCCGCCGACTTCCGCATCGGAATGATGACGACGTTCTTCTGTACCCGGCCTGACGCCCGCGGCAGCGCCGCCTTATAGGCGTACGAGTACATCTCCGCACTGGTGTACTGCGGTACGCGAACCGCGCCTTCGAGCGCGGTGAACGCCGCGAAATCTCCCACCCGCCGCTGCAGCTCGACCTCGGTTTCCTTGAGGCGCGGCCGGTACTTCGAGCAGACCTGCAGCGCGTAGGGGGCACCAGGCCCGGGAGTTCCGTCCCGATCGGTGCGGAGCAGGAACTGAATGGTCTCGTGCGGCGGCGTGTCGCGTCCCTCGGCATCGAAATCGTTGAAGAATCCCCGGCCCACGCTGCCACCGACCGCGCGCAACTTGAGGCGTGTCGCTTCGTCGTCGCGGGCGGGCGTCACGAAGAAGAACTTCGTGTACGCCACGTTCACGCCGAGGTGATTATTGGCGAAGCCGTTGCCGGTGGCGGTGCCGTTCATGCCCTGAGTTTCCGTATCGGCGCGGCCGGCCCCGGCCAGAAGAGGTCGGAGCCTCCCGGACGGGCAACGCCGCGAAGAACTGTGCAGTCGCGTGCAACCCGGGGCCGCTGACACTGGCCCGGCCTTCGGCTTAGACTCTCAGGTGTTGGCCACGACCTCCCCACGCCGGACGCCAGCACCCAGGCGTCCCGGCTCCAGCAGGCAAACGCACATGATGAAGAACGTCAGGAACCTCGTGATCGCGGCCGCGATGCTCGTGGCCGTCGCTGCGCCACGCGCCCAGCAGGCCGATCCAAAGAAGTGGGACGTTGCCACCGCGGACCTCGGGCCGTCGCAGAAGATCGCCTTCGACACCTCCGAAGGCACCTGGATGAACGTCGATGTCAGCCCCGACGGACGCCAGGTGGCTTTCGACCTCCTCGGCGACATCTACACGATGCCGATCGACGGGGCGTCGAAGGCTACCCGCATTACGAGCGGCCCCGCCTTTGACATGCAGCCGCGCTTCAGTCCCGACGGCAAGCGCCTCGCCTTCACCAGCGATCGCGACGGCCTCTGGAACATCTGGACGATGGACGGAGAGGGGTGGAACGCGAAACAGGTGTCGCGCGACAAGCGCTGGTTCATCAATAGCCCGGCGTGGTCTCCCGACGGCAACTACATTTTCGCCCGCCGTCATTTCGTGGCGCAGCGGTCGCTCGGCGCGGGTGAGATCTGGATGTTCCACGCCGCCGGGTCCGACGGCCTGCAGGTCACGGAGAAGAACGGTTTCCAGAAGGATGCCGGGGAGCCGGCGATCTCGCCCGACGGGCGTTACCTCTATTACAGCAAGGACGTCACGCCGGGCCAGCAGTTCGAATACAACAAGGACCCCAACGGGACGATCTACGCCATCATCCGGCGCGACCTCAACACCGGGCGCGAGCGAACGGCCGTCTCGGTCCAGGGCGGCTCGGTAGCGCCGCGCGTCAGCCCTGACGGCAAGTGGCTCGCCTACGTCCGCCGCGTCCGCCTGGGCAGCCAGCTCTACGTCCGCGATCTCGAAACCGGGCGCGATCGCACTCTCTTCGATCACCTCGACAAGGATCTGCAGGAAGCCTGGGCCATCCACGGGCTCTACCCCCAGTACGCGTGGATGCCGGATGGCAAGTCGATTCTCATCTGGGGCGAGGGCAAGCTCTGGCGCGTCGACGTCGCCTCCGCCAAAGGCGTGCAGGTGCCGTTCACCGCGAGCGTTGAGCAGACAGTGACCGACGCCGTCCGCTTTGAACAGAAGGTCTACACGCCGGAATTCCAGGTCAAGGCACTCAAGAACGTCGCGGTGTCGCCGGATGGGAAGCGCGTCACCTACGGTGCGCTGGGCCGTATCTACATCAAGGATCTGCCGGGCGGTCCGCCGAAACGGCTCACGCGCGGCGGCGACGCCTTCGAGTTCGCGCCGAAGTGGTCGTCTGACGGCCAGTGGATCGTGCACACGACATGGACTGATGCCGGGTACGGCCGCATCCGCGTCGTCCGTCCCGACGGCACCGCGGGGCGTGACGTCGTGACGACCCCGGGCCACTACACCGAGCCGGCCTTCTCGCCCGACGCCAGGTGGATCGTGTTCCGCGACGCGGGCTCCGACGGCACGCGCGGGCCGCTCTACGGCGCGAGTGGCGGCATTTACGTAGTCCCCACCGACGGCTCGTCGTCGCCGCGCCTCGTGCGTGAGGGCGGCAGCGACCCGTCGTTCGACGTGACCGGCACGCGCGTCTTCGTCAACGACTCCCGCCAGGGGAAGGCCGTCCTGATCAGCGTCGGTATCGGCGACCCCTCCTCGCCGCTGTCGGGCGGCGACGACGTTGTCCACTTCCAATCCGAGAACGCCACCCAGATTGTGCCGTCCCCAGACGGCAAATGGATCGCCTTCTCCGAACGGTGGCACGCGTTCGTCGCGCCGTTCCCGCATACCGGCCGCACGATCGACTTGAGCCCGACGATGGAAGGCTACCCCACGTCGCGGATCTCTCAGGACGCCGGGTTCAACATTCACTGGTCAGGTGACAGCCGGCGGGTTCACTGGTCGATGGGGCCCGAGCTCTTCACCCGCGAGCTGGCGCGGACCTTCACCTTCCTCGATCAGAACCTGCAAAAAGCCGACGAGGTCGAGACCAAGGGCGTCAACATCGGCTGGACGGCCCAGTCCGACGCGCCGTCCGGCGCCGTCGCCTTCGTCGGCGCGCGGGTCATCACGATGGCCGGCGCCACCGTCGTCGAGAACGGCACCGTGGTGGTGGAGGGCAACCGCGTCACGGCGGTCGGCCGCGACGTCGCGATACCCGCGGGCGCCAAGCGGATCGACGCGTCGGGCAAGACCATCATGCCCGGCATCATCGACGTGCATGGCCATGTCGGCGGAGAAGGGGACGGCATTCTCGCGCAATCGAGCTGGCCGCTCCAGGCCAACCTCGCGTTCGGCGTGACGACCACCCACGATCCGTCGAACGACACCGAAACCGTGTTCAGCAACGCCGAGCTGGTGCGCGCGGGCATCAAGCTGGGACCGCGGGTGTTCTCGACCGGGACGATCCTTTACGGCGCGGAGACCCCCTTCAAGGCCGTCATCGGGAGCTACGACGAGGCGCTCTCGGCCTTGCGCCGGCAGAAGGCGTTCGGCGCGTTCAGCGTGAAGAGCTACAACCAGCAGCGGCGGGACGCGCGTCAGATGATCATCAAGGCGGCGCGCGAGCTGCAGATGGAGGTCGTGCCGGAGGGCGGCTCGCTCTTCTACATGAACACGTCGCAGATCCTCGACGGCCACACGACGATCGAGCACTCATTGCCGGTGCCGAAGCTGTACAAGGACATCGTCACGCTGTTCGGCAAGAGTAAGACGGGCTACACACCGACGCTGATCGTCGGCTACGGCGGTCTGTCGGGCGAGTATTACTGGTACCAGAAGACCAACGTGTGGGAGAACGAGCGGCTGTTGACCTTTACGCCGCGCGAGATCGTGGACGCGCGCTCGCGGCGCCGGACGATGGCGGCGGACGACGACTTCAACCACGTGCTGATCGCGAAGGGGGCGAAACAGATCCTCGACGCGGGCGGGGTCGTCACGCTCGGCGCGCACGGCCAGCTCCAGGGCCTCGGGGCGCACTGGGAGCTGTGGATGCTGCAGCAGGGGGGCATGACCAACCTCGAAGCGCTGCGCTGCGCGACCATCAACGGCGCCCGCGCGCTCGGGCTCGACAAGGAGCTCGGGTCGATCGAAAAGGGCAAGCTCGCGGACCTGGTCGTGATGGACCGCAACCCGCTGGAGAACATCCGCAACACCGAGTCCATCAGCATGGTGATGGTCAACGGGCGCCTGTACGACGCGAAGACGCTCAACGAGATCGGCAACCATCCGAAGGACCGACCCAAGCTTTACTGGGAACGGTAGACGCGAAGGCCTGAACCTTGATATCATCAGGGTTTCGGC
>JBKJRJ010000013.1:0-5563 GCA_046594705.1 Vicinamibacterales bacterium | reverse complement strand
GCCGAAGATCGTGAACAGCGCGATATAGGTGGCGGCAACCTCGAGTGGCACGCCGAAGATGCCCTCCAGCGTCATGTAGAGCGTGCCGACGATGCGCGCGGGGTCGTATCCGCGATGGGCGATGAACCCCAGGCCGACGAGATCGAGCAGGGGGCCGTAGAACGCATAGGCGACGAACGCCGCCGCCGTCACCGGGAGGATCGGGCCCGACGTGCGGCGCGTCGCCTCCAGGACAACGGCCACCAGCGCCGCGCCGAGGGCGACGTCAAGGACCGTGGGATCGGCCGCGCGATAGATGAATGCCTCGAAATCGACGATCGGCCAGACCAGCGCGGCGGTCGACACCGCCATCAGCAGCCAGTCGACGAGTGGCACGCGCGCGCGATCGCCCCGGCCCGCAGTCTCGCCGAAGCCTTGGCGGAGGCGGACGCGCGGGTAGAACAGGAAGCTGAGCATCAGTGCCAACAGCAGGAACGTGAGGCGGTAGATCTGCGGCTGGATGATGCCGACGACCCAGTAGAGCGTGTAGAGTGACGTCCCGACGGTCAGCAGCATCCCGAGTGCGGCGGTCCGTCCCGTCAGCTCACGCGTGGGGGACTCGAACGCGAGGTCCTCGACGGCCGGAGGCGCCGCGCTCACTCTTTCCACGCGCCCCGTTCCCTGTAGAATCGCGCCGCTCCCGGATGGAACGGCGCGGGTGATCCGGCGACGGCCGTTGCGAGCGACAGGTGGCGGGCTTCGGGATGAATGCCGGCGAGCTCCGACTGTTTCTCGAACAGGACCCGGGTGAGATCGTAGGCGAGCTGTTCCGCCATCGCCTCGTGGACGACGAGCACGTTCTGCACGCCGACCACCGCGACCGGCGAGGTCATCCCCGGATACGCGCCCCTCGGCATCACCAGGCGCGAATAGAGCGCGGCGCCGTAGTCGCGCTGCAGCGGCGCCACGACCTCGTCGTTGGGGAGCAGTTTCGCCGTGACCCCGATCGAGCTCGCCAGATCGAGGATGGCGGCCGTCGGCAGCCCGCCGCTCCAGAACAACGCGTCGATTTTCCCGTCCTTGAGCGCGTCCACCGAAGCATTGACGCTGAGCGCCTGCCGCCTGAGGTCTCGATCCGGATCGAGACCGGCCGCGCGCAGCGTGCGCAGCGCGATCAGCTCGGTCCCGCTGCCCGCGGAGCCGGTCGACACGAGGCGACCCCGTAAATCGGTGAGCCGCTCGATCCCGGTGCCCGCGACCGTGGCGAGGTGGGTGTAGTTGGGATAGAGGACGGCCAGCGCCCGCGCGCGCACCGCGCCGGTGCGTTGGAACGGGCCGTGTCCCCGCAGCGCCGCGTCCAGCGTGTCGGCCAGGGCGAAGGCGATGTCGACCTTCTGCTGTTGGATCAGCTTGAGGTTGTCAACCGTGGCCGCGGTCACCTCGGCGGTCGCTTGCACGCGCAGCGATTCGCCGATGACTTTCGCCAGGCCGCCGCCGTAGGGATAGTAGACGCCGCCGGTGTTGCCGGTGGCGATCGACAGGCGCACGACGCCGCCATGGGCCCGGGCGAATTCGCGTGGATTCGAGCCGACCGCGATCACGCCGGCGGCGGCTAGCGTGAGAGCGCCGCCTGTGACAACCTTCGTCAGCCTCATGTCGAGCCCACAGGCTAGCCTAGTCACAGCCGCCGCCGTACTGACTTTCGTGCTGGCGCTGTTGGCGCCCGCCATCTCGGCGGCGCAGGCCGCGCGGTCGGCCGTCGTGACCACGACGACCGAGACCATCACCCTCGACGGCGTGATGGACGAGCCGATCTGGCGCACGGCGCCGACGATTGGCGATCTGGTGCAGCGGCAGCCGCTGCCCGGGCGGCCGGCCACCGAACGAACCGACGTCACGCTGCTGAGCGACGGTAACGTTCTCTACGTCGGCGTTGTCGCGCACGACGCCGAGCCGCGGCGGGTCATCGGCACCCAGATGGCGCGCGATGCCAGCCTCGCCTCCGACGACCGCATCGAGATCCTGCTCGACACCTTCCAGGACCACCGCAGCGCGTTCTACTTCGCGACCAATCCGTCGGGCGCGCTGGTGGACGGCCTGGTCGCCAACGGGCAGTTGAATGCCGACTGGGACGCGATCTGGAACGTGCGCACGAGACGCACGGACCACGGGTGGGACGCGGAGTTCGCGATTCCTTTCAAGAGCTTGAGCTTCCCGGGCGGGACGAGCGTGTGGGGTTTCAACCTCGCCCGGCACATCTACCGGAAGCTGGAGGAGGACCGCTGGTCGGGCGCCCGCCTGGACACCCAGTTCTACCAGTTGTCCGAAGCGGGCGAGGTCACCAACCTGGTGGACCTGACGCAGGGCATCGGTCTCGACGTCCGCCCGTTCCTGGCGGGCCGCGCCCTGCGCGTCGGCGGCAAGGGGGACGGTGCCGCAAAGCCCGGACTGGACCTCTTCTACAACATCACGCCGAGCCTGAAGCTGACCGCGACCGTCAACACCGACTTCGGCGAAACCGAAGTCGACGCGCGTCAGATCAACCTTTCGCGCTTCTCCGTGCTGTTTCCCGAGAAGCGGGCGTTCTTCCTGCAGGGCGCGGGAGTGTTCGGCTTCGCCAGTACCGGCCCGGAGCCCGCGGGAGGCATTCCCACGGCGGGGGCCGACGTTTACCCGTTCTTCAGCCGCCAGATCGGCCTGCTGCGCGGCGAGGAAGTGCCGATCGACGCGGGCATCAAGCTGACCGGCACCGTCGGCCGCACGGACCTCGGACTGCTGGGCGTGCGCACGGGCGATCTGCGGCGCACCGGCGACCGCCTCGTCGTCCTCGAAAAGAATTTCGTGGTCGGGCGCGTCAAGCGGAACCTGTTCAAGCAGTCGTACATCGGCGCGCTGTTCACGGACGGCCATCCGGAGCAGGGGCGCTCGGGCGCGACCTACGGCGCCGACCTGCGCCTGGCGACGTCGCGATTCCTGGGCCGGCGCGACAATTTCGTGGTGAATGCGTACGGAGTCAGGAGCGTAACGCAGGGCGCGCCGGGGCGGGACTGGTCGTACGGCTTCTCGGCGCACTATCCCAACGACAGGTTCAGCGCGCAGATCGCGCTCCGGGAAGTGCAGGAGAACTTCAGGCCGGCGCTGGGCTTCGTGCAGCGCGACAACATCCGCATGCTCAGGGTGGCCGGCAGCTACAATCCGCGGCCGACGCGCTTCCTGAACGTGCAGCAGATGTCCCACGACGTCTATTACACGCGCTTCACTCGGCTCGACAACAGCGAAGTCGAGAGCTGGGATCTCTACGTGACGCTGCTCGACTGGCATCTGCGGTCCGGGGACAACGTCCACGGGATGTTCGATTTCAACCCCACCTACGAGCGGCTCTTCGAGCCGTTCGAGATCTCACCAGGCGTGCGCCTGCAGCCCGGCGAGTACCGTTTCACGCGCTTTCGGAGCAACCTGCTCTCGACGGCGACAAAACGGCGGTTGTCGGGCAGCGTCAACCTCACGTATGGCAACTACTGGTCGGGGAAAGCGGAGCAGATCACGACCAGCCTCACCTACAAGCTGCCGCCACGCGTCATCGCGACGGTGAGCACCAATCAGACGTTCGCGCGGCTGCCGGAAGGTGATTTCATCGCCCGCATCTTCACCTCCACCGTCAGCTATGCGGCCTCGCCGTCGCTCTCGCTGTCGAACCTCGTGCAATACGACAACCGGTCGAGGAATCTGGGCTGGCAGAGCCGCGTCCGCTGGACGCTGCAGCCGGGCAACGACCTGTTCCTGGCGTTCCGCCAGGGATGGATCCAGGAGCCACAGGATCGCGGCGCCTTGGCGCCCAGCCACCTTCGTTTCAGGACCGGTGACAGCAAGCTGTCGGCGAAGTTCCAGTACTCATTTCGCTTTTAGGGGCCGCCGCCCGCTACGCTTCGGCACGCGAGTAACGTCGCATCAACGGGGTGACCGACACGCCGTGCAGCACGATCGAGGCGGCGACCACCACCAGCGTGATGTCCGCGAGGGTCCGGGCCGGTCCGGCGGAGACGCCATGCGTCAGGGCGTATGCCAGGTAGTAGATCGAGCCGACGCCGCGGACGCCGAACCAGGCAATGAACGCACGCTGCGTTCGTGACAACGGCGCGCGAGACAGCGTGACCAGCGTGGCGAGCGGCCTGATCACGACGAACAAGGCGGCCGCCAGCCACAGCCCCGACGAAGGCGACTCGACGTCCGCGAGCATCGCCCCGAGCACGAGCACCACCGCCAGCTCGCCCAATCGTTCGAGCTGCTCGTTGAAGTTGAGGACGGCGCGGGCCATGTAGGCCGGCGCGGTTTCCGGGGCGGTTGCCTGCTCTTCCAGGCTGGCCCCCGCCTGCACGACCTCCGCGGGCGCCGCGAGACCGCTCTCCTCGCGCTCGATCCGGCGCATCGACAGGCCGGCCGCAAACACCGCGAGGAACCCGTAGCCGCTCACGAGCAGGGTGAGACCGTACGAGAGCGCGATCAGCCCGAGCGCGAGGAACTCGTCCAGTCCCACCGCTTCGCGGTGCTCGCGCCGCAGGTACAGCACCAGCTTCCCGACGCCCGCGCCACACACCGTGCCGACGCCGAGTCCAGCGGCTATGGCCCACGCCAGGTCGATCGTCAGCCAGCGCCAGCCGGAGGCGCCCAGGTCGTGCAGGCCCATCAGACCCAGTCCGAGCATGACGAACGGGAATGCGGTGCCGTCGTTGAGCCCGGCTTCTCCGGTCAGGCCGAGTCGCACCGGTTCGGCGTCGTGTTCATGCGCGACCTGCACGTCCGAGGCAAGGACCGGATCGGTCGGCGCCAGCAGCGCGCCCAGCAGCAGCGAGGTCCCCGGCGCCAGGCCAATCAGCAGCACCGCGACCGAGGCGACGCCGCCGATGGTCAGCACCATCGCGGCCGTGGCCAGCAGGATCGCGGTGCGCCAGCGGCGATCGGACGCCGGCAGCCGCAGTTTCAGTCCCGCGGTGAAGAGCGAGATGACCACCGCGATCTCGGTGAGCCGTTCGAGCCAGGACGCGTCCTTGAGCGCATCGACGTGCAGTAGGCCGAGGCCCCACGGCCCCAGCACGGCTCCGGCCGCGAGATAGAACATCGACGCCGTCAGCGGCAGGCGCTTGAGCACGGTGCCGGCGAGCGCCATGCCGATGAGCAGGACGCCCGCGATGACATACCAGGCGGTGGACATCGGCATCGATCATAGCGGGAGCGGCTACCATGCCCGCATGGGGGACTCTCTCGACGGCATCCGGGATTACTTCGTCCGCGCCGACCGGCAACAAGACCCACACGTATCTGCGCGCCATCCTGCTGACCGCCGATCACACGTCGTACCACGTCGGTCAGCTCGTTTCGCTGCGGCGCGCGCTGGGCCTCTGGCCCTGAGCTCACTGTCGGCCGTTGGTTTCGCATACCGAACGTCTTTCTTGCCGTCCCCCCGCACCTGCGCGCCGGTTTGGGCGCATCGTCGGATCCAAAATGCCGGATGCCGAGCGCGGCCGATTCATCGCAATACCGATTGTCATGAGCCATGCGCTAGCTGTATAACCTCTGCATCCGTCCG
>JBKJRJ010000438.1:0-6158 GCA_046594705.1 Vicinamibacterales bacterium | reverse complement strand
CGTGCCAGCGTCACTGCCTCGTCGAAGCCCCGGCCCTGGTCCAGCAGCAGCTTGGCCAGAAAGAAGTATCCCTCGCCGAACTCCGGATTGATCTCGATCGCCTTGCGGAACATCGCTTCCTGATCCGGGCGCCGGCCCAGGCCGCCGTACAAGGAGCCCAGGTTGTAGGCTGCCTTGAAGTTGTTTGGATGCAGCTCGAGTTCCTTGAGGTACTCGGCTTGCGCGGTCGCCGGGTCGTTGCGCTTTTCGGCAAGAAGCGCGAGGTTGTAGTGCGCCAGCCGCACGTCGGCCTTGAGCTCGAGCGCCTGACGAATCTGCGTTTCAGCGGACGGCAGATTTCCCTGGTTCAACGCCACCACGCCGAGGGCGTTGCGCGCCGCCGCCATCTTGGGCTCGACCGCCAGCGCGGCCTCCAGCTCCGCCGCGGCGGTCACGTAGTCGCCGCGATCCAGCATGATCTGCGCGATCTCATAATGGACTTGTGCGTTTTTGGGGTCGAGCTCGAGAAAGCGCCGGAACCCCACCAGCGCATCGTCATCGCGTCCCAGCTTGCGGTAGGCGTGGGCCATGTTGATGACGGCTTCTTCGTCGTCGGCCTTCAGCGCGAGAGCGCGCTTGTAATTCCCGATGGCGTCCTCGTGGCGCCCGCGCCGGCCGGCCATGTTGCCGAGGGTGAACCAGGCGTCGATGACGTTCGGATCTTCCTTCAGCACGTCCTCCAGCATGCCCATCGCAGCCGCCAGCTCGCTCTCGTTCTTCCCCAGGTCGCGCGCCTGGGTGATCTTGTTGAAGAGGTGCACTTTGTCCTTCGGGTCGGCGAGACCGGCGCGGGAGCCGTCCGCCGCCACGGACGCGACGAACGACCCGACATACCCGAGGGCGGCCAGCCGGGCCTTGGCGTCGGGATCGATCTCGACCACATCGCTCTTCGGCGCGGCGGAGGTCTTGAAGTGCGCCTCCATCTCCGTCAGCCTCGCCAGCATCCGGTCGCCCAGCGCCTTCCGCTCGCTGAAGAGGTTGGCGGATTCGTTTGGATCTTCCTGCAGATCGTAGAGCTCCGGCCTCGGCGCGGCAATCAGCTTGTAGCGCCCCTGCCGCAGGGCGCGAAGATCGCTCCAGCCGAAATGATGCAGCGGGTAGACCGCTTCCGCGTAGGCCTCGAGGCCCATGTCGCGGCGGGCACCTGTCATCAACGGCGTCAGGCTCACGCCGTCCATGCGGGGGCCTTGCGGCGTCGGCACGCGCAGCAGATCGAGTACCGTGGGCATCACGTCTATAGAGCGGACCGAGTCGGTCACCCGCCGCCCCTTCAGACCGGAATACGGCGTCCTCACGACCATCGGCACGTGGACGACGCTCTCGTAGACAAAGAAACCGTGCCCGTCTTCGCCGTGGTCGGCGAGGCTCTCCCCGTGGTCGCCGATGACGACGATGATGGTTCGCTCGAACAGGTCGCGATCGCGCAGGAATTGGACGACGCGGCCGATCTGCGCGTCGGCGAAGGCAATTTCCCCCTGGTAAGGGTTGCCGGGGAACCGGCTCTTGTAGGGTTCCGGCGGATTGTAGGGGGCGTGCGCGTCGTACAAGTGCAGCCACGCGAAGAACGGTTTGCCGCGCTGCCCGTCCAGCCACGGCAGCGCGCGATCCACCACTTCATTGCCGGGGCGCTGGATCGCGCCCATCGAGAACACCTTGTACTTGGAGAGATCGAAGTCGTCGAAGTAAGTGTCGAACCCTTGCGCGATGCCCCACTTGGAATCCAGCACGTAGGCGGCGATGAAGCCGCCGGTGGCGTAGCCGCGCGCCTCGAGCGTTTCGGCGAGGGTCTGCTCTTTGTCGTTCAGGAAATAACCGCCGTTGTCGCGCACGCCGTGCTGCGGCGGGAAGCGGCCGGTGAACAGGGAGGAATGGGCCGGCAGCGTGATGGGGGCGGAGGTGGTGGCGTGTTCGAACAGCACGCCGTCCGCGGCCAAGGCGTCGAAGGCCGGCGTGCCGGCGGCCTGACGGCCGTACGGTCCGAGACGGTCCGCCCTGGTGGTGTCGAGGGTAATAACGACGAGGTTGAGAGCGCCGGGGTCGATCCCGCGCGGCAGGGTGCCGAGGCTGACACCAGCGGTCACGACAGGACGCGGCCACGCCAGGTAGGCGGCGGCCGCGGCGAGCACGCCGAAGATGGCCACGACAATGACCCGCTTGCTAGTCGCCACGATTCAAGTGATTGGATCCGCTTCGATGGAGCACCGCTGTTGGTCCCAAAAACCTTCGGGCCCGTCTTGACGGCAAGCTAGTTTACCACTACAACTTACGGCATCCGGTCGCGTCCTGGTTCAGCGGGCATTACGATTGCTGGGCAGCTCGCGACTAATCAGAGGAGGTCCATGTGAGACGGTCGATCAGCCGTGCAGCGGCGCTGGCCCTGTGCGTGACCCTGGCGCTCGGCGCGGCCGCGGTGCCCTGCGCCGCGAGCGGCACCACCCCCCCCAAGGCGGGAGGGACGCTTACCCGTCTCTCTCCGGCAAGCCGGCAGGTGCTGGCCACCGCGGTTCCGGCGCGTCCGGCCGACGCGCAGGCGCCGTCGCCCGCGGCACAGAGCTCGTTCTTCAAGACCACGCGCGGCAAGATCACCCTGGCGCTGATGGGCGCGGGCGTGGGCTTGACGCTGTGGTCGATTCAGCACGACCGCAAGCCGGTCAAGTCACCCATCCGATAGTGAGCGAGAAAGGTATGTCACACATGCAGAAAGTGTTCAGGACGGCCGCGGCGCTGTTCGTCGCAGCGTGCCTCACGGCGCCGGCCCTGGCGCAGTCCCTGACCGGCTCGATTACGGGCGTCGTCAAGGACGAGCAGGGGGCGGTCCTGCCGGGCGTGACCGTCACGCTGACTGGCAAACAAGGCATCAAGACGCAGGTGAGCGATAGCGAGGGTGGCTATCGGTTCCCGGCGCTCGAAGTCGGCACCTATCTGGTGGCTGCGGAGCTCTCGGGCTTCAGCAAGGCGCGCAGCGTCGAGATCGGCCTGTCGCCCGGGCAGCAGCTCGCCTACGACCTCACGCTGAAGGTCGGCAGCTTCTCGGACAACGTCACGGTCACCGGCGAGTCGCCGTTGGTCGATGTCAAGAGCAGTGCCACCGAGACGTCGATCTCGCAGTCTCTGCTCTTCAGCGCGCCGATCACCCGCACGGCGATCAACGTGATCAACTACGCGCCAGGCGTCAACAGCAGCTCGGCCTACGGCGGCGGCGCCGGCTCCGGCAACGCCCTGCTGATCGACGGCGTCGACACGCGCGATCCAAGCGGCGGCACGGCCTGGACCTTCTACAACTACAACGTCGTCGAGGAATACCAGTTCCAGGGCCTCGGCGCCCCCGCCGAGTACGGCGGCTTCACCGGCGCGGTGGTGAACACGATCACCAAGTCGGGGGGCAACCGCTACACCGGGCTGTTCGATTTCTTCGGCACCAACAAGCGCCTCGGCAGCAACAACGTGCCGGCGGCGGTGGCGAAGGTGAACCCGACGCTCGCGGACCCGGCGAAGACGACGAAGTACATCGACATCACGACCCAGGTCGGCGGGCCGATCCGGCAGAACAAGCTGTTCTTCTTCGCCAGCGCGCAGCGGTTCGAGCTCGAGACCGACCCGACGGGCGGCGTGACCAAGCGTCACGAGGTCAGCCCGCGGCTGAACCTCAAGCTGACCTGGCAGCCCAACCCGAGCAACAACTTCACCGGGCACCTGCAGTACGACTCTTACAACATCACCGGCCGCGCCGGCGTCTCGGCGCTGATCGCCAACGACGACCTGACTAATCAGGAAGACGCGCCCGAATACGTCTGGATGACCCAGTTCCGGCACCTCTTCACCTCGAACACGTTCGCCGAGCTGAAGTACACCGGCTGGTGGGGCTTCTATGACCTGAACCCGAAGAACAAGGTGTCGGCACACTTCGACGAGTCGGGGCTGGTGACCGGCTCGCAGGGCTGGTTCTACTACGCTGATCGCAAGCGCGATCAGGCCAACGGCAGCATCACCCACTACGCCGACAAGTTCGGCCGCCACGAACTGAAGTTCGGCGGCGAGATCGAGCGCAGCACGACGCGCGACCGCTACGGCTATAACAACGGTTTCACGTTCTACGACGTCGGCGGCGCCCCCTACTACGCCTACAGCTACGGCTACGACCTGTCGGGCACGAACCTCCGCCAGTCGCTGTTTGCGCAGGACGCCTGGCACGTCACCAACCGGCTGACGCTGAACCTCGGCGTGCGCGGCGACATGTATCAGGGCAAAGGCAAGACGGGCGGCAACATCTACGACAGCAACAACTGGGCGCCGCGCCTGGGCGCCGCGCTGGACCTGACCGGCGACAACCGGACGGTGCTGAAGGGCTCCTACGGCATCTACTACGAAGGCGCCCAGACGCAACTGTTCACGCGCGCGCTGCCCGGCCTCGAGGACTACATCACTTACGAAGTCAACCCCAATGGCACCATCGGCCCGGAGATCAGCCGCAGCAAACTGTCGATCCCCTACAAGATCGCCAGCGACATCAAGCACCCGCGCGTCGACGAATCCACCATTGGCTTCGAGCGCGCGCTCAAGGGTGACATGCGGCTGTCACTGACCGGCGTCTGGCGCGACAACAAGAACTTCGTCAACTCGGTGAATCCGTCGGCGCGATGGACCACCGTTCCCGTGACGAGTGACACCGGCGGCGCGCTGAACCTCTACCGCTGGACCAACCGGGCCGCGACGAGCTCCGACTTCGTGATCCAGAACGTCGACGGCTTCCAGTATCTCAGTCCGACTGGCGGGGTCATCGGCACGGCCGCGCCGTTCCGGAAGTACCGGGCCTTCATGGCGGTCCTGAACAAGCGTTACACCAACCGCTGGCAGGCGCAGATTTCCTACGTGCGCGCCAAGGCGACGGGTAACGTGGACAACGGCAGCGCTTCCCAGGTCGCGACCCGGCAGTTCGAGTCGCCCAACCTGGCCCTGGTGAACTCCACGGGTGAAGCCAGCTTCACGCCCAAGCACGAGTTCAAGCTGCTCGGCAGCTACCAGATCCCGATCATCGAAGCCTCCGTGAACGCGTTCTTCCGGTCCACCAGCGGGCTGCCGTACGGGCGTATTCAGCAGTTTTCGTCGAGCGTCGTCGGTGCCGGTTCACCGAGCTCGTATCGCCGGGTCCTGATCGATCCGCGCGGCACGCATCACCTGCCGACGCTGACCCAGCTGGATCTTCGCATCGAGAAGAACTTCACCCTTCCGGGCGTCAACCGGATCGGAATCTACATGGATCTCGAAAACGTGGCGAACCGGGGCGGCATCACGAACATCGTGACGCGCACCACCTCGGTCACACTGCCGACCGGGAATACCGCCCCGCTGCCGTTCGGCACGGCCGGCGGCCTCCAGACGCCCCGCCAGATCCGCCTGGGCGGACGCTGGTCGTTCTAGTTGCTGGTTAGTAGTTAGCAGTTCGCAGGGTTGCTATGGCCGGGCGCTCTCTTCGGGGGGCGCCCGGTTTTTTGTCAGCACCGGTATCCAGCTCTCAGCTCACGGCCCAAAGCTCCCCCTGCCATCGATACTTGGTTAGAATCAGCCGTGGACCATCCACCCGACCATCCCCCGTCGCCGCCCTCGTCGCCGCCCCCTGCGCAGCGCGCTGAGACACGCGAGGTCGTCGAACTCCGGCAGCTGAAGGCCGACCAACCGGATCTCGCCTCGGCCATCGATCTGCAGATACAGCTCCTCAACATGCAGCGCCGCGTGCAGGTCCGCGTCCCGCTGCCGTCGATCAATCTGGAGCCGGCGCACCTCGACAAGGCGCTCGCCGCCGGCAATCCGATCCTGGCGTTCGAGGGCGTGCCGATCGACTGGAGCGACCTGCGGTTCCTGGTCCGCTCGACGGCGGACGCGATGCGGACGCACGAGGCGATTGAAGCCGAGGACTACCGGCGCGTCGAGGCGCTCTCGGGAGATTCTGAAACCCTGCGGAGCGCGATCCGCAACTGGTACGAGGCGGCCAGGCCGGTTCCGGCGGGCGGCCACGAGATCTCGCCCGACGTCGCGGGGCTCGAGAATGTGCTGTTGCAGGCGATGCGGCCGTTCCTCTCGCGATGCGCCGACGCCATCATGGCGCGCACCCTGTTCCAGGC
>JBKJRJ010000353.1:0-5565 GCA_046594705.1 Vicinamibacterales bacterium | reverse complement strand
CTGCCGGGCGCGCGCAATGGCGGTCTGCAGCGCGCGCTGGTGCTTCGCGCACGTGCCGGAGATCCGGCGCGGCTGGATCTTGCCCCGCTCCGGGATGAACGGCGACAGCAGGCGCACGTCCTTGTAGTTGATGTAGTCGATCTTCTCCGCGCAGAACTTGCAGACGCGCCGGCGCCGGAAGAAGCCGCCGCGGGGGCGCTCCCCCTTCTTGTCCTTGTCGTCTTTCTTCGCGCCGCGGCCGCGGCCGCCTCCCCCGCCACGTTCCGGACTCATCGCTGTCCCTCCGCTTCAAGACCCATCACGCCGTCGTCGTTATCGTCGTTGTCCCGATCGCCGCGCCGCTCGGACGCCTGCGGTTCGGGGGGCAGGCCGCGGGCCGTGCGGCGGCGGGCCTGGGTGGCCTTGCGACCGGCGCGCAGCCGTTCGGCCACGCGCAGGTCTTCATCGACCCGCACGGTGAGGTGCCGGATGATGGTGTCGGTCACCCGCAGGCGGCGATCGATTTCCTTCATCAGCTCGCCCGAGCCCGAGATGGTCTCGATCACGTAGGTGCCCTCACGGGCGTGGCCGATCTCGTAGGCCAGCTTGCGCCGGCCCCAGTTCTCGGTTTTGTCGAGGGTGCCGTTGAAGCGCTGGACGATCTGCTCGATCTGCGTGTGCAGATCGGCGACCGCCTGCTCGCTCGCGTCCGGCGAAACGATGTAGACGAGCTCGTACTGTCTGGTCTGACTCATGCTGCTCCTTCTGGGCTAAGCGGGCACGGCCAACCGGCCGGGCCAAGGAGACAAGGATTAGTTGTCTGCGCTGTCGCTGGTGGTGTCGTCCTTCTTGTTATAGCGGTTCATCGCCGCCGACACCCCGTCGGCCATGAACAGTTCCGCGGCATCCGCCGCCTTCGCGATCGCGTCCTCGATGACCGACCGTTCCCCCGGTTCGAACCTCGCCAGCACGTGGTCGGCAAGGTCGCGCCGTGTCTCTCCGCGTCCGACCCCGATCCGCAGCCGCGGGAACCCCGGCGTTCCCAGCGACGCGATGGTCGACTTCAACCCGTTGTGGCCGCCCGCCGATCCGTCGGGCCTGATCCGCACCCGGCCGGTCTCGAGCTGGACCTCGTCGACGACCACGATCATGTCCTCGACGGCGATCTTGTAGAACTGCAGCAGCCCGACGATCGCGGTGCCGCTGAGGTTCATGAACGTCAGCGGCTTGGCCAGCATTCCGCCCCCGCTGCGCCAGGCGGCCACCAGCGCCTCGACCCCGCGCGGCGCCGCCTCCCAAGGGAGACCATGCCGCCGCGCCACCAGGTCCACCGCGGCGAACCCGACGTTGTGCCGGGTGCCTTCGTACCTGGCACCTGGGTTTCCCAAGCCAACAACAAGCTTCATTCAAGATCCCGACGTCCCGACCTGAAGGTCGGGACCCACGGGGCCTCGAGCCCGCAGGCCAAGAGCGCCCACCCGTGGGGCTCGACCTTCAGGTCGAGCCAACACCCGCCTACTTCTTGTCCTTCTTGTCGGCCTTGTCGTCGTCCTCGTCCTTCTTGCCCTTCTTGATGACCTCGGGCTCCGCCCCGGCCGCCGGCGCCGCGGCACCCGCCGCCTCCGGCGTCGCCACTTCTTCGACCTTCGGCGACACGACGTGCACGATCATCTGCTCGCCTTCGGTCGTGGCCTTCCACTTGCCGTCGGTCGGCAGGTCGCGAACGCGGATGCCCTGGTGCAGCATCAGCTCGGTGATGTCGATGTCGACATGCTCCGGGATATCGGCCGGCAGGCACTCGACCTCGATCTCGCGACTGACGAAGTCGACGATGCCGCCCTGCTGTTTGACGCCCTTCGGCTCGCCCTTGAGGACGATCGGGACGGTGACGGTCAGCATCTTGTCCATCGCGATCGCGAAGAAGTCGGCGTGCAGGAGCTTGTGGTCGATCGGGTCGAGCTGGTACTCCTTCACGAGCACCTTGCCCCCGGCCAGGTCCGCCCCTTCGAGGCCGATCAGCGTGTTGACGCCGGACTCGGAATGCAGGATGCGGAGGAGGAACTTGGGGTCGACCGAGATCGCGGTCGCCTTGCCCTTCTCGGTGCCGTAGACCACGGCGGGGATGCGGCCCGACGCGCGCAGGCGGCGCGCCTCGTTCTTGCCCCGGCCGTCTCTCTTCTCAGCGTGCAGTGTGGCTTCCATATCAGTTCACAGTTTCGCAGTTCGCAGTTCACAGGTTACGGTTCAGGATTCGCGGTTCACGGTTCGGCACTCAACTGCGGACTGCCTATTGCGAACTGCAAACTACACAAATAACGACGAGACCGACGTCTCTTCGTGAATACTCCGAATCGCCTGACCGAGCAGGCGCGCGACCGAGAGCTGCTTGATCTTCTTGCAGCACTTCGCCCGCTCCGTCGTGAGCGGGATGGTGTTGGTGATGATCACCTGGTCGATCGGCGCCGCTTCGAGGCGCTCGATTGCCGGACCCGACAGCACGCCGTGCACCGCGCAGGCGAACACGCGCTCGGCCCCGTTGGCCTTGAGCGCGGCGGCCGCTTTCACGATGGTGCCGGCCGTGTCGATGATGTCGTCCTGCAGAATGCAGGTCCGGCCCGCGACGTCGCCGATCACGTTCATCACTTCGGCCGAGCCATCTTCCGAGCGGCGTTTGTCGATAATCGCCAGCTCGGCGTTGAGCCGCTTCGCGTAGGCGCGGGCGCGTTCCGCGCCCCCCGCATCCGGCGACACGATCGTCAGGTTCGGGCTGTCGAGCGTGTCCAGGTGATTGATGATCACCGGCGCCGCGAACAGGTGGTCGACCGGAATGTCAAAGAACCCCTGGATCTGCGCCTTGTGCAAATCCATCGTCAGCACCCGATTCGCCCCGGCGGCGGTAATCAGGTTGGCCATCAGCTTCGCCGAGATCGGCACCCGCGGCTTGTCCTTGCGGTCCTGCCGCGCATAGCCGTAATACGGAATCACGGCCGTGATGCGCGACGCCGACGAACGGCGGAACGCATCGATCATCACGCACAGCTCGACCAGGTGCCGATCGACATCCGCGCAGGTCGGTTGCACCACGAAAACATCGGTGCCGCGGATGTTCTCGTCGATCTGGAACGAAACCTCGGTGTCGGGGAAGCGCTGCAGGCGCGCATGCCCGATCTGGACGCCCAGGAACTCCGCGATCTCCTCAGTCAGCGCGCGGTGTGCGCTGCCTGAAAAAATCTTGAGCTGTCCGCTGGCCGTCCCGGCCGGTAGCGCTCCCGTAGTTATCACGCAGACACCCTTGGATGCATGGTTGGGGCGGGTGGATTCGAACCACCGAATACGGGATCCAAAGTCCCGCGCCTTACCGCTTGGCCACGCCCCAGCAGGGCCCGACAGGCCTTCCGCAAAAGGGTAAGTGTATAGGAATTACGGGCGACGGGCAACCGGCCTCGCTCTTCGTTCGTGCTCGGCCCGCGTCAACGTCCTGGTCACGAGGGCCCTCGAGCCGTTACGGGACAACGGTTTAACGGCACGCTCCGCCAGCACCCGGCTGCGGAACAGCCCGAACACCGCCGACCCGCTGCCCGACATGGCCGCCGCCGACGCGCCGGCCTCGCGCAACTGGACCTTGATGCCCGCAATCTCCTGGTGCCGGCGGATGACCGGGGGTTCGAGGTCGTTGATCATCTGCGCCGCGCGGCTCGGCCACGGCACCGGCAGCTGCTGGAACTCCCGATTCTCGCGCACGCCCTCCGTCCGGTCCTCGTCGTACCAGCCGTACGCCTCGGCGGTCGAGACGCCGAACGGGGGGCGGACGATGACGAGGTAGTGGGGCGGGAGATCGACGAGGGGATAGATTTCCTCACCGCGCCCGAGGCCGAGCGCGGTGCCGCCCGAAAGGAAAAACGGCACGTCGGCGCCGATGGTCGCGCCGACTTCGCGCAGGAGGGTGATGGGCGCGCCCCCCCACAGGCGCCCGAGCGCCATCAGCGCGGCAGCGGCGTCGGCGCTGCCGCCACCCAGACCCGCTTCGAGCGGAATCTTCTTGTCGATCTGGATCACGGCGTCGCAGACGTCGCCGCCCCGCCCGAGCGCCGTCCAGAGCGCCGCGGCGGCGCGCCACACCAGGTTGGTCGCGTCCAGCGGCACGCCGGGCGTGCGGCACTTGAGCGTGAACGGCCCGGGATGCTCAGCGCAGACCAGCGTGTCGTGCAGCTCGATCGCCTGGAACACCGTCCGTAGCTCGTGATAGCCGTCGGCGCGGACGCCAAGGACGCGGAGATCCAGGTTGACCTTGGCGTGGGCGCGCACGGTGAGCTTCAGGCGCTTCGCCACTTGGTGCCAGATTTAATCACGACGGAACGTCAACTCCCAATTCTCAATTCTTCATTCTTCATTCTTCATTCTCAATTCTCAATTCTTAATTCTCAAAAAATCTGTCCGGAGCGGAGGGGAATTGGGGTTGGGCGTTGGGAATTGCCTGTCAGTTCTCGCTTCCGCCGAGCGGTCCCGCGCGGCGCAGCTCGTCGAGCGTCAGCGGAACGGGACGGTCGGGAAGCTCAGCTTCGAAGGCTCTGGGGTTGATCACGGTGTTGATGTCGACATCTGAAAGGCGCAGGGTGAGGTCGGCGTTGGCGCCGCCCTGGGACTGGGCGCGCAGGCGGATGGTCGCCGGCCGCCCGCCGGCGTAGTCCGCATACGTCACGGTCAACGGACCGCGCGTCGCTGCCGCGACTTCCCACGTGCCGGCGTTCTGCCGGAGGTAGGCGGTGCCCTCGCCCAGCGCGACCGAGCTCCAGCCGTTCGGGAACGAGCGGCCGTCCGAGGGTGCCGCGCCCGGGAGTCCGCAACCGGCGATCACCGTGCGGAGCGCGTCCGGCCCCAGCCGCACACCGGCCAGCGCCTCGACGATCTGATCGGGCGGCGCGTCCCGCAGGACGCGATCCTCGCGCGGCAGGACGAGCGTGCCGCGCCCATCCTCCGCGACCAGAATGAAGACCGGTTTTCCGAACGGCGCGCGCCCTTCGAGCCGCACGCGTCCCGGCGCGGCAAAGCCGGCGTCAATCCGGCCCCGCAGCTTCGTCGTGCCGGCCTTGCCCGACATCGCCATCGACGCCGTCAGCGTCTGCACGCCGCGGCATGCGGCGGTCGCCTGCTCGTAGGCAAACGTGAATCCCGGGAACGGGACACCAACGCCCGTCGGCAGCAGCGGCGGCTTAGGGGCACAGGCTGCCGCCAGAGACAAACACGCGACAACTCCCAAACGCCGACTCCCAGCTCGCAGGGAGATCCGATTCGAAGGCGCGTGACGCAACACAATCGTAAACCTGGAAGTTTTGGGAATTGGGAGTTGGGAGTTGGTTACCGTCCACCCCTTGTCGCCGCGTCGATCTTCTTCTGCACCTTGCCGCGGTCGAGGGAATCGCCGTCACCGGCGAGCGCCTTCTGCCAGGCGGCCAGCGCCTCGGCATGGCGGTTCTGCTTGTGGCGCAGGTCCCCGAGGTGATCCTGAATCACCGAGTTCTTCGGCAGCTTCCCGGCCGCGGTGGTCAGCGGCGAGTCCGCCAGATCCAGCTTGCCCTGCTGCAGGTA
>JBKJRJ010000276.1:0-2932 GCA_046594705.1 Vicinamibacterales bacterium | reverse complement strand
CCCCGCCGCCCGCGCCGCCCGCGCTCGTGCTCGCGGCGCCGCTGCCGACGAATACCGCGAAGCCCGCGCCGGCGTCCTCGTCGGCCCCCCCGATGAACCACGGCGGCGCCGCCGCCGGATGCTTCTTGAGGTAGCGGGACCACTGCGTCGCCAGGCCCAGCGCGATCCCGTAGACAATCCACCGTGAGCGCACGGTGGGTTCGCCCGCAACGTCGCGCCGGTTCGCCCTCTCCTTCAAGTGGCGCCGGAAGCCGCCCCACCGGGCCGCCTGCATCAACCCCGCGTCCGAGAGTGGCGTGGTGGCGGCGGCCATGATCGCGCCGGCGACGCCGGCCACGGCCAGGCCCAGCGGCAGCAGAAACGGCCAGCCGTCGAAGCGTGCAATCAGCGGGGCCACCGCGATGGCGCCAGCGCCCGCGAGCACGAGCATGCCGATGGCGAGGCGGGCCAGCCGATCGCGGACGGCCTTCCTCGCGGGTTCCAGCAGGCCACGGTCCGCCAGGTCCTCGTTCACGGCCCGCGAGAAGCGGCCGCTCGCCCGCGCCAGCCGCGCCCGCGCTTTCGAGATCGTCACCGGCTCCCCCGCGCCGGCAAAGGCGATCGTCAGCGCTTCGGCCTCGTGCGCGGCGAGGTCGTGCTTGCCCGCCACCTGGGAGATCTCATAACTGCGGCTGCCGAACCGCCGCGGCAGCTCACGGACGAGCAGGACGCGGCGATCCGCCAGATCCAGAAGGGTGGCGATGGACTGAAAGCCCGACGCTCGCCCCTTCGCGGCCAGCGTGGCGGCCAGCGCCGCCGGCAGCGGCTCCGGCGGTTCGGTGGCGGTCGTCAGGCTGGTGTCGAACCCCGGCGAGGGATACGACTGGCGGACCCCTAGCAGGATCACCAGCCCTGCGACCAGCATCGCTGCCGCCCCCATCGCCCAGCGTGGCGCCATGGCGGCGGCGGCGATCCCGCGCTGCTGCCAGGCGGGCTCTGTGGCCACCAACGTCCCCGCGGCATAGCGCGCTTCCGCGATGACCCAGCCGTTGGCACGGATGCCACTCGTCACGACCTCGACCGCCTCCGCCGACACGCTCGCGGCCGCATGGTCCACGCGGCGCGATTCGAGCGCCGGCGGCACGGCGACGCCGGTGGGAGCCGTGATGGTCGCGCGGCTTTCCGCGATGCGGTAGCGGTGCTCGCTTGGCAGAAGGCGCCAGCGGAGGACGTCCTGTCCGCCGTCGCGATAGGCGACCCCGCGCGCGATGTAGCGCAGCTCGAACAGGTGGCTGGACGGACCAGTCGGCGGGAACTGCCACTCGACGCGGATCCGACTGCGGCCGCTCACCATGATCTGGCCAGGGCCGTCGCCCCGCGTCATCGGGACACCGTCCATGCGTGCGCTGACGATCTCAATCCCGTCCGTCCGAGAGGTCGGGACCTCGCGCCAGACCTTCTGGAACGTGCCCGACTGGAACTCAAAGGTGATGGTCTCGGTGACGTCGAGGCTGCCCCCGGTGAGGACAGTAGCCTTGACGTCGAACCGGGAGGCCGCGTAATGACCGGGGCCGGCAGCCGATGCCGCCGCCGGAACGCACAGGCACAGGACCCACGCGGCCAGCAGCCTCGTCACGGATCGCCCTCCGTGACCTGCCCTGTCACATCGTTTCGATACAGTCGCGGTCATGCTCATTCGCTTTCCCCGCCTGAGACTCACCACGCCCTCGCAGGGTGACCGGTTGGAAACGCACGCGTCGGGCCTCAACCGCACGGATGCGCGGAGGCTGAGCCGCCGCGAGATCGAGCATCGCGAGCGAATGCTCCGACATCTCCAGATCATCGAGCGCAACCGCGACGCCTAGTACCCCATCTCGCGTTCGATCGCACGCACGATCCGGTCGAGTTCGTCCACCAGCCGTCCGCCGCCCGCCGCCCGATAGGATCGTACCAGCGCCTGGTAATAGGCGAGGATATCGTCAGCGCTGGCGTTGAACCGTTCCCAGACCTGGTCCCCGATGTTCCGCAGGTCGCGAAGGATGGCGTAACCGTTGTGCACCTTGTCGGCAGCGGAGACGCGCAGGCTCGCGGGGTCCAGCGTGCGCGCGTGCTCGACATAGAGCGCCTTCCGCTCCGCCCACGGCGCTTTCGGCATCGTCCACGAATCGGTGCAGTCCTCCACGATCTTCGCGACCGTGTCGCCAAAGCGCGCCCGTATTTCCTCGAGCCGCGGTCGGCCGCCACGGTCTTCCGGCGCGTCGTGCAGCAGCGCCGCGATCGCTTCGTCCTCGCTGCCGCCGTCGTCAAGGACGATAGAGGAGACGCCCATCAGGTGCCCGAGGTAGGGCGCGCCGTTGCCCTTGCGCGTGTGTCCGGCGTGGACCTCGTGCGCGTAGGCAAAGGCCTCGTCGAACCGGCGGGTCAGGATTGACATGGTGGCGGCTCCGAGGGGTATTGTGCCTCAGAATAGCGCATGGATCCCGCACCGGCCGTCTACGCCGCGCTCGACGCGCTGGGCATTGTCTACGAGCGGCACGAGCACCCGGCGGTGTTCCACGCCGGCGACGCGGCGCGGTTCTGGGATCCGATCCCCGGCGTGCAGTGCAAGAACCTGTTCCTGCGGAACAAGAAGGGCGACCGGCACTACCTCGTCGTGCTGGAAATCTCGAAGCGCGCGGATCTGAAGGAGATCGTGAAACTGGTCGGCGACGACCGTCTGAGTTTCGGGTCGCCGGATCGGCTGCTGGCTCACCTGGGGCTGACGCCCGGATCCGTATCCCCCTTCGGCCTGATGAACAACGCGGACGGGTCCGTTCGCGTGCTGCTCGATCAGGATTTGAAGGGCGCTGACCGCCTGATCTTTCATCCGAACATCAACACGGCCAGCGTCGTGGTGTCGTGGGCGGATTTGGAGCGATTCCTGGCGACGCGCCAGAACACCGTTCGGGTGATT
>JBKJRJ010000210.1:0-3997 GCA_046594705.1 Vicinamibacterales bacterium | reverse complement strand
ATCGGCTCCACGACAAGCTCCACGCGCTGGTTGAGCGGCAGGAACCTCGCCGCCATCGCCTGGATGTCGGCGGGCGAGAGCGCGCGGTAGCGCGACAGGTCTTCGTTGAAATACCCCGGGTTGCCAGTGGCGTAGTAGTGGCCGTTCAGTTGATCGCCGACGCCGCCGAAATCCCCTACGCGTTCCATCCGGTCGTAGAAGGACGCTTCAACCTGGTTGATCGCGCGCGTGAACTCGCGGTCGGTGGGAGGCGCCTGCTGGATCTTCGCGAGCTCCTCGTCAACGATCGTCCGGATCCTGTCGATCGACGCGGTGGGCCGGGCGGTGACCACAATCTGGTATTCGGAGTTGAGCGACTTCGAGCCCTGGAAGGCGGCCACGTCCTGCGCGATTTGCAGCTCGTACACCAGCCGCTTGTAGAGCCGTGAATTCTTGCCGCCGGCGAGGAGCAGAGACAGTACGTCGAGCTCGGCGTCGCCCGGCGCGAGATGTGACGGCGTGATCCACGTCAGGTAGAGCCGCGGCAGCTGCACGCGGTCATGGATGGTCTTCTTCTTCACCTCGGTCAGGTTGGGGCGCGGGTAGTCGATGGGCGGCACCGGGGCCGCGCCGGGCTTGACGTCCGCGAACCACTGCTCGACCAACGCGCGCGTGCGCGTGACGTCGATGTCGCCCGCCACCACCAGGCTCGCGTTCGCCGGCTGGTAATACATCCTGAAAAAGTCCACCACGTCCTGGTAGCTGGCGGCGGACAGATCCTCCATGTAGCCGATGGTGGGCCAGCGGTAGGGATGTCCTTGCGGATAGAGCATCTGCGCGATCTCGATCGAGGCCATCCCGTACGGGGCGTTCTCATAGCTCTGGCGGCGCTCGTTCTTCACCACGTCGCGCTGCGCGTCCACGGTCGTGGGCGACATGGCTTCAATCAAGTACGCCATGCGGTCAGACTCGAGGAACAGGGCGAGCTCGAGCGCACTCGACGGGACGTCGATGTAGTAATTGGTGCGGTCCTCGGCCGTCGAGGCGTTGTTCGTGCCACCGGCCGCTTCCAGCAGCCGGTCGAAGTCGCCGTATTTCGCGTGCGCCGAGCCCATGAACATGAGGTGCTCGAAGAGGTGCGCGAAGCCGGTGCGCCCCGGCTTCTCCCGCGCGGATCCGGCGTGATACCAGACGTTGACCGTGACGAGCGGTACGGTGTGGTCCGGGTGCAGGATGACGCGGAGGCCGTTGGGCAGCGTGAACTGCGTAAACGGCACGTCGAGCTTCGGCTGCGCGCCCGCGGGAGCGGCTGCGAGCAGCACGACCATGAGTAACAGTCCTCGCATGATTTAAGAATACGCTAGGGACGTGTTCTCGACGCGCGTTCCCGATGACCGGCGCCTGAACAACCTGGCGCGCGCGCTGGCGGCGGCCCGGGCCCGCGGGCCCGTCATCGACCTCACGGTCTCAAATCCCACCCGCGCAGGCATCGCCTACCCGCCTGATCTCCTGGACGGGCTGGCGGCCACGGCGGCGCTGACCTACCGCCCCTCGCCGTTGGGCCTGCTCGACGCGCGTGAAGCGATCGCGGAGACCTACACCCGCCGCGGCCTTCGGATCGACGCGGCTCGCATCGTGCTCACCTCCAGCACCAGTGAGGCCTACTCCCTTCTGTTCAAACTACTGTGCGACCCCGGCCGTTCCGTGGTCTTGACGCCCGTCCCCAGCTACCCGCTCTTCGACCACCTGACACGGCTCGACGGCGTGTCGCAGCACCGCTACGGTCTCGAGTATCACGGCGTATGGACGATCGATTTCGACGAGGTGGACGCGGGATGGACGCCGGACACGCGGGCGGTGCTGGCGGTGAGTCCCAATAATCCCACCGGCAGCGTCATCCGGGCCGATGAGGCGGCCGGTCTGGCGTCACGCTGCGCGCAACGGGATGCGGCGCTGATCCTCGACGAAGTGTTCGTGGACTACCCGCTCACCGGCCCCCTCGAGGAGCCGGCGGCGCTGGCGGCGCCCGAGTGCCTCCTCTTCCGCCTCGGCGGGCTGTCGAAGAGCGTCGGCCTTCCCCAGGTGAAACTCGGATGGATGGCGATCGACGGACCGGCCGCGCTGGTGGACGAGGCGCTCGATCGGCTCGAGCTGATCTGCGACACCTATCTGTCGGTGTCCACACCCGTCCAGCTCGCGGCGCGGTCGCTGATCGCGCGCGGCGCGCCGGTGCGCGCGCGGATCCTCGAGCGCCTGCGGGCCAACGACCGGGCGATGCGCGCCATCGTGACGGGCCGCGGGAGCACGAGCGTCCTCACCGCGGACGGGGGGTGGTCCGCGGTGATCAGGGTCCCGGCCACCCGGTCGGAGGAGGCCCTCGTGACCGAGCTGTTGGCACGCGACGCGGTGGCGGTGCATCCGGGGTACTTCTTCGACTTTCCCCACGAGGCGTTTCTGGTGGTCAGCCTGCTCGCCGAGCCGGAGGCCTTCGCGCGCGGCCTCCACTTGGTGCAAGATCGTATCGATGCCGCGTGATTTTTTTCACGGCCGCCATGCCGGGCTACTCGTGCCGCTGTTCTCCCTGCCCTCGCGCGAGAGCTGGGGCATCGGCGAAATCGGCGATTTGCCGCGTCTCGGCGCCTGGATGGCCGAGGCCGGGTTCTCGTTCGTCCAGCTGCTCCCGATCAACGAGATGGCCGAGGGACAGAACTCCCCCTACTCGGCGATGAGCGCGATGGCGATCGATCCCATCTTCATCTCGCCGGCCGGGGTGCCCGATGTCGGCGCCCTGGGGGGCGCGCAGTGCCTGCCGCCGGCCGGGCGCGCGCTGCTGGAGCGCGCGCGGCAGTCCTCGTCGATCGACTACACCGCCGTCCGCAGCGTCAAGCTGTTCGCGTTCCGCGCCGGGTTCGACCATTTCCGCGAGCACGAGTGGAACGCTGACACCAAACGCGCACTGCGCCTGAAGGCGTTCATTGACGGCGCCGCATGGTGGTTGGACGACTACGCCCTGTTCCGCGCGCTCCATGCCCGTGAGGACGGCCGCTGCTGGCAGGACTGGGACGCGCCGCTGCGCCGCCGCGACCCCGCCGCGCTCGAGGCCGCGCGCCGGGAGCTCGCGACCGAGATCCTCTTCCATTCCTACCTGCAGTGGCTCGCCGCCAACCAGTGGCGTCAGGCGCGCGATGCCTGCGGTATCGGCGTCTTCGGCGATTTCCCGTTCATGGTGAGCGGCGACAGCGCCGATGTCTGGTCCCGCCAGGACGAATTCCGGCTCGATGCCTCGGTCGGCGCGCCCCCCGACGCGTTCTCGGAGACCGGCCAGGACTGGGGCTTCCCGGCGTATCGCTGGACCGACATCGCGGCCGGCGGCTACCAGTGGCTGGCGGCGCGCGCGCGGCGCAGCGCCGAGCTCTACGACGGCTACCGGGTCGATCACCTGGTGGGCTTCTTCCGGACCTACGTCCGCGGCACCGACGGCGAGGCGTCGTTCGTGCCGCCTGAGGAACCCGATCAGATCGTCCAGGGGGAAGCGGTCCTGAACATCCTCAGCGGCCCGGGCTCACGCATCATCGCCGAGGACCTCGGCGTGATCCCGTCGTTCGTCCGTGACACCCTCAATCGCCTGAAGATCCCCGGCTACAAGGTGCTGCGCTGGGAGCGCGAGTGGGACGAGGACGGGCAGCCGTTCAAGGACCCGCGGACGTATCCGGCGTGCAGCGTCGCCACCAGCGGCACGCACGACACCGAGCCGACCGCGGAATGGTGGGACGAGGCCCCCATGGACGAACGGCAGGCCCTCGTCGCGGTCGATCACGACGGGCCGCCCGACCCCGATCCGCTCGAGCCGTTCAACGACACGACGCGCGACGCGATCCTGCAGCTCCTGTACGCGGCCGGATCCGATATCGTCCTGCTGCCGATCCAGGACGTCTTCGGCTGGAAGGAACGGATCAACACGCCCGCCCTGATCCACGACGACAACTGGACCTGGCGGCTCCGCTGGCTGGTGGATGAC
>JBKJRJ010000139.1:0-10620 GCA_046594705.1 Vicinamibacterales bacterium | reverse complement strand
TTCGCGTGCGCTGCCATCTCCGCCTCCATCGTCACCGAACAGTCACGACGAGGCAATTCGCGAGCGAACACCACGCATCCTGCAAACGGCAGCCATCTTGCCGGAGAGACCACTAGGGCGCGCCCTCCCGCGCGCTGTCGCGCGCGTTCCATGCGCGGGGTCTGACCCCAAAAACGCCCGTTCTGGGGTCTGACCCCGGAACGTTTCCGCGCAGAAGGCGGACTGATCGCGCGACACGTCTGTTTGCGCGCGCAGTCCGACGCCGAACGCGCGCGCACCGGCACGTCGGAAGCGCTAGATCGGCAGCAGGCCGAGGTACGTGTGCGATTCCTCGGCGCTGAGGCCGCCGTGATGGCCGAGAAGGCGCTGCTTCCAGACCGGCGGCTCGTACCAGTAGGCCTCGTGGCCCTCGGCCGGCAACACGGCGACGTCGCCGAGCCGGCGCCGGAGCCGGTCCGACACCTGGCCGAACAGTCCATCGCGGATCAGCACGTCGATCGGCTCGACGATCGCGCGCTCGCCGAGCCGTGCGCGCAGACCGCCGACGACCTCGTCCGAGCGGCCCGCCCGAACGTGCAGGAAGATGTCGCGCGGCGATCCCGCAGGGGCGGCGATCGAGAGGTGCCCCGCCAGTTCGGGCCAGATCGTGTTCAGGTACATGCAGCGCGCGGGATCGGCCGCGACGTGGCCGTGGTCGGCCGTGATCGCGAGCAGCGTGCCCGGCTGCAACTGCGAGACCAGGTGCTCGAGCGCGTCGAGCGAGGCTCGCGTGGCGGCCGTCGCCTCCTCCGAGCCCGGCCCGGCCGTGTGGCATGCGGCGTCGACCGCGTCGAGGTAGACGAACGCGAAACCGCGCTCCACCTCGGCCGCCAGGCGGAGGGCCTCGGCCGGCTCCCAGAACGAGATCACCTCCGCCCCCGCCAGGGCGCACTGCGAGAACGGCGAGGTGGCGTACAGGCCGTTCTGGAAGCTGGTCGCCGGCACGCCGTTTCGCACCAGGCGCTGCACGAACGTCTCGCCGAAGTCGTAGAACGCGGCCGGGTCGATGGGCAGCGAGCCCGGCGCCTCGCCCGGCCGCGCGTACAGCAGCGGGCCGACGAGGCCCTCGGCGGCCTCGTGGAACTGGTACCACTCGTAGAACCCGGTGTCTCCGACCGGCCGGCCCGTGCACAGCGTCGTGACGTGTGCGGTGGTGGTGGAGGGAAACTGCGTCGTCAGGCGCAGCACGTGCCCGTCTTCCAGCAGCCGGCGCGCGAACGGCTCGTCGGAGAACGCCGCCAGGCGGTGCCAGCCGAGGGCGTCGGCGAGTACCAGCACCACGCGCTCGTACGGCGGCGCGAGCGGCCCGAGCGAGGCGGCGGGGAGCCCTGGCGCGGCGGCCGCGCCGGCCAGCCATGCGATCGTCTCGGGGATCCCGTCGAAGCAGTAGGTGCCGGCGAGCGGCAGGGTGAGGGCCTCGCGCCATCGCGCCGCCTCGACCGCTTCGATGGACGCGGGATCGATCATCGCGGCACTATAGGGGCGTGTTCGATGCGGCGTTCCTGCAGCGCGATGCGGTCTCCGTGGCCCGCGATCTGGTCGGCTGCTCGCTGCTGCTGGACGGCTGCGGCGGACGCATCGTCGAGGTCGAGGCCTATAGGCGCGACGACCCCGCGTCACACTCCTTCGCCGGTCCGACGGCCCGCAACGCCAGCATCTTCGGGCCGCCCGCGCACGTCTATGTGTACCGCTCCTACGGCATCCACTGGATGCTCAACCTCGTCTGCGCGGACGTCTCGGCAGTGCTCGTGCGCGCCCTGGTGCCGGAGGCGGGCCGCGACCGCATCGCAGCGCGTCGGCCTGGCGTGGCCGAGCGCGACTGGTGCCGCGGCCCGGGCCGTCTCGGCCTGGCGCTCGCGGTCGGCCCGCAGCACGACGGCCTGCCGCTGGACGGCGGGCTGTTCACGCTCCACGCCTGCGAGGGCCGAGCGCCGGACGTCACGGCGACGCGCCGGATCGGCATCACGAAGGCCGTCGAGCAGCCGTGGCGATTCGTCGAGACCGGGTCGCGCTACGTCAGCTCGCCTGCCGGCGGGCCGTCAGCAGCGTGATCGTCGCACCCTTCGGTACCTGACGGCCGGGCGCCACGTCGGTGTCGACGACCGCGTCGTCGTCACGCGTGGTGGAGCCGCCGTTCGCCCGCTCCGACTCGACCCGCAGGCCCGCCTTGCGCATCTTCGACTTGGCGGCGGCGAGCGTCATCCCGTTGACCTCGGGCACCGGCACCGCGCCGGATGCGCCGACCACGGCGAGCGTGATCACGGAGCGCCGCGGCGACGGGGCCTCACCACGGATGTCCTGGCCGATCACCTCGCCCTGGCGCGCGCCCTCCTGCGTGGCGCCGTCCTCGATCACGACGCGGAACTTGACCGCCTGCAGGCGCGCCACCGCCTCGGCGACATTGAGGCCCGTGACGGCGGGTACGCGCACGAGCGGCACGTCCTTCGCGATGAACACCCGCACAGGGTCGCCGATCGGCACCTGGACGCCGGGGTCGGGCACCTGGTCGACGACGCGGTCAACGGTCTGGCCGGGCTGGGCGGCGACGTACTCCCACTGGAACTCGAGGCCCTGGCCGTTTGCGAGGGTGCGCGCCGCCGAGCGCTTCTGCGACGCCAGGTCGGGCACGAACGTGAGACCGCGCTCGCAGTCCGACGTCTCCTTGCTCGGCCGGTCGTCGACCCTCATCACGAGCTCGCGCACGCCCTTGCAGCCCATCGGAGCGAGCACGTACGGGTCGCGCCGGATGTCGACCGCGTAGCCGTTCTGCTGGACGCCGGGCGAGAACGGGAAGCCCGCGGTCGCCTCGCCCTTGAGGGCCTGCTGCATGAAGTCGTGGAAGATCTCGGCCGGGTACGTGCCGCCGAACACCGGCCCGCCCTTGAAGTCCTTCACCATGGAGCGGGCGGGTTTGACGTAGCCCACCCAGACGGCGGTCGCGCGCTGCGGCGTGAACCCGACGAACCAGGCGTCCTTGAAGTCGGACGAGGTGCCGGTCTTGCCGATCACCGTCCGGCCCGGCAGGGCGGCGGCGTTGCCGGTGCCCGACTTCAGCGCCACCACGCCGCGCATGGCGTCGATCTGCGTCAGGGCGTCGGTGTCGGACATCGCGCGCGTCGCCTTCGGGCGGTTCACGTCCGCGCGCCCGTCGGGGAAGTCGACCCGGAGGATCGAGATGGGATCCTGCGTCGGCGACTCGTAGCCGGCGTCGGGCGTGTGGAAGAGGATCGAGCCGCCGATCCGCTTGCCGCGGGCGGCGAGCGTCGAGTACGCGTGCGCCATCTCGAGCGGTGTCACGCCGACGCGCACACCGCCGAGGCCGATCGAGAGGTTCGGGTCGAGCGGCGAGTTGATGCCCATCGCGTGGGCGGCGTCGACCACGGCGTCGGGATGCACCGCCTGCGTCAGCTGCGCGTAGACGGTGTTGTCCGACTCGGTCATCGCGCGGCGCAGGTCGATCGCGCCGGCGTAGACCGGGAAGTCGTTCTTGACGAGCATGAAGTTGTGGTCGTCCTGCTGGAGGATGACCTTGCGCGAGACGAAGACGGTGTCGGGCTGGATGCCCTTCTTCAGCGCGGCGGCGAGGACGAACGGCTTGAACGCCGAGCCCGGCTGGCGGTGACCGTCGGTGGCGATGTTGAACGTCGACTCGCCCTGCTTGGTGCGGCGGCCGTACTTGGAGCCGCCGACCATCGCCTTCACCTCGCTGTTGCGCGGGTCGATCGACACGAGCGAGCCCGAGATGGGCGTGCCGGCCTGGCTGACGCCGCGCAGGTGGTCGCGCACCTGCTTCTCGGCGTGCGCCTGTTCGGCCAGATCGATCGACGTGTACACGCGCAGGCCGCCGTTGAAGGTGGTCTTCTCGCCGTACTTGTTGACCAGCAACTGCGTCACGTACTGCACGAAGAACGGCACCTTCGTGGCGCCGAACGAGATCTCGTGCTTGGTGTCGGCCGGCAGCAGCGCGGTCGCCTTCGCGTCGGCGCCCACTGCGGCTGAGATGTACCCCTGTCCGACCATCGCGTCGATGACCAGGTCACGGCGTCCGCGGGCGGCCTCCGGGTGCGCGAGCGGGTCGAACTCGGTCGGCGACTTCGGGATGGCCGCGAGCAGTGCGGACTCGGGCACGCCGAGGTCCTTCGCGTGCTTGTCGAAGTAGAAGCGGGCGGCGGCGTCGACGCCGTAGGAGCCGTGCCCGAAGTAGATGGTGTTCAGGTACGAGGCGAGGATCTGCGGCTTGGAGTGCACGGAGCGCTCGACCTGGTACGCGAGCATGATCTCCTGGAACTTCCGGCGGACGGTCTGCTCGGACGTCAGGTAGGTGTTCTTGATCAGCTGCTGCGTGATCGTCGAGCCGCCCTCGCGGCGACCGAGCGCGACGCGGTTGAAGAGCGCGCGGACGATGCCCTCGGGGTCGAAGCCCTTGTGCTGGTAGAAGCGCTGGTCCTCGATCGCGACGATGGCGTCGGTCATCGGCCGCGAGATCTCGCTCGGTTTCAGCACCTGCCGGGCCTCGCCCTGGCGCAGCACGCCGATGCGCACCCAGCAGCCCTTCGCGCCGGCACGGGCGTTCTGGCACGACGCCTTCTTCGGATCGCGCGCGTAGAGGTATCCCACCTGGGCGGGTTCGCGGGCGGCGAACTGGTCGAGATCGGGCGCGTTCTGCGCGACCGCCGTCATGAAGCCGAACATCGACGACACGATCGCGAGCAGTGTCAGGAGCGCCAGCACGAGGCCGAAGCGCACCCAGCGCATACGCCGGCGGCGCGCCTCGCGCGGCCGGGGTGGCTGCGGCGGGGGCGCGAAGTCGAAGCGGAGCGGCTGCTCTGATCGGCGTCGGCGTCTGCGCATAGCGAAAGGCGGCCGGACGGTGCCCGACGGGTCGGATGGTACCGCGGCGATGCCGGATCGCCGCCTCTATCCTCCGGGCATGGCGGACGACGCGATCCTCGACGACCTGAAGTGGCGCGGTCTGCTCTTCCAGAGCACCGACGAGGCGCGCATCCGCGAGCGTCTGCGCGGCGAGCCGGCGCGGGTCTACTGCGGGTTCGATCCGACCGCGCCCTCGCTGCACGTCGGCAACCTCGTGCCGCTGCTCGGCCTGGCCCGGTTCCAGCGCGCCGGCCATGCGCCGATCGCGCTGCTCGGCGGTGGCACCGGCCTGATCGGCGACCCGCGCTCCACGTCCGAGCGCACGCTCAAGACCGCCGACGTGGTGCGCGACTGGGCCGAGCGCATCCGCCCGCAGCTGGAACGGTTCGTCGACTTCGATGCGCACCTGCCCAACCCGGCAATCCTGGTCGACAACTACGACTGGCTCGGTCCGATGACGGCCACGGAGCTGCTGCGCGACGTCGGCAAGCATTTCCCGATCGGATACATGCTGGCCAAGGAGACGGTGCGCTCTCGCCTCGAGAGCGGCATCTCCTACACCGAGTTCTCCTACATGCTGCTGCAGGCTTACGACTACCTGGAGCTGTCGCGCCGGCTCGGCTGTCGTCTCCAGATCGGCGGCTCCGACCAGTGGGGCAACATCACGGCCGGCTGCGAGCTGATCCGCCGCGTCGACGGCGGCGAGGCCGACGCGATCACGTTCCCGCTGATCGCCAAGGCGGATGGGGAGAAGTTCGGCAAGTCGGAGGCAGGTGCCATCTACCTCGACCCGGCCATGACATCGGTGTACGCGTTCTTCCAGTTCTGGCTGAACCAGGACGACGCCGACGCGGGCCGGTTCCTGCGGGTGTTCTCGTTCCGGCCGCGGGAGGAGCTCGAGGCGCTGGACGTCGAGACGGCCGAGCGGCCACACGAGCGTGCGGCCCAGCGCGCCCTGGCGCGGGACCTGACCGTGCTGGTGCACGGCGAGGATGCCTGGGCACGGGCCACGCGCACCTCCGAGGCCCTGTTCGGACGTGGCCGCCTGGCCGAGGCCGACCCGGCCGAGCTCGAGATCGCGCTCGGCGATGCGCCCACGGTCGGGCTGGACGGAGCCGCCGACCTGCCGAGCTACGCGGAGCTGTTCCAGCGGGCCGGCCTGGTCGTGAGCATCTCCGAGGCCGTCCGCCTGGCGGCTGGCGGGGGCCTCTCGGCCAACGACGACAAGGTCGAAGACGTGCGGCAAACGCCTGCACCTGAGGACTTTCTCGGAGGCCGGCTGCTGGTACTCTCCCGGGGTCGCAGAAACCGCGCCCTGGTGCGGCGCGGCGGCGCGTGACGGTTGTCGTTTGCACCGGGGGCCAACCCTGGTAGGATCCGTTCCGGCAGCGAGTCAAGGAGCCCTCGGGCTTCGCGAGCCGTGAGGCGCGTACTCGCTCCCGTCTGCATGTCGGTCGACGGTTGCTAATCGCGCCGGCAGATGATAGTCTCTCTCGTTGCGCCGTTTTAAGGCGCCTGGTCTTTGAAAACTGAACAGCATGGCGCCATCAACGGAATTCTTCCGTCGATGGCAGCCAGTCGAGTTTTAAGCCGAGCGCCGGCCTTTTAGGTCGGTGACTCACAAGCGGCCGTGTCGACTGCCGGGGCCTTCGGGCACCGGGTGGAGGCATTGGCTGGATCAACTCCATAGCCTGTAATCGCCACTTCGGCGGATACAAAAAGGCTTTCACGGAGAGTTTGATCCTGGCTCAGGACGAACGCTGGCGGCGTGCTTAACACATGCAAGTCGAGCGGAAAGGCCCCTTCGGGGGTACTCGAGCGGCGAACGGGTGAGTAACACGTGGGTAATCAACCCCTGACATCGGGATACCCCGGGGAAACCCGGATCAATACCGAATAAGGTGCGGAGTCGCTGGACGCCGTACCAAAGGTAGCTTAGGCCTCCGGTCAGGGACGAGCCCGCGGCCCATTAGCTTGTTGGTGAGGTAACGGCTCACCAAGGCGACGATGGGTAGCTGGTCTGAGAGGACGATCAGCCACACTGGGACTGAGACACGGCCCAGACTCCTACGGGAGGCAGCAGTGGGGAATATTGCGCAATGGGCGGAAGCCTGACGCAGCAACGCCGCGTGCGGGAAGAAGGCTCTCGGGTCGTAAACCGCTTTCAGCAGGGACGAAGCTTCCGGGGTTAATAGCCTACGGGGTGACGGTACCTGCAGAAGAAGCCCCGGCTAACTACGTGCCAGCAGCCGCGGTAATACGTAGGGGGCAAGCGTTGTCCGGATTTATTGGGCGTAAAGAGCGTGTAGGCGGCTTGGTAGGTCTTGCGTCAAAACCTGAGGCTCAACCTCAGTTCGCGTGGGAAACCATCTAGCTAGAGTCCGGAAGAGGAGAACGGAATTCCCAGTGTAGCGGTGAAATGCGCAGATATTGGGAAGAACACCAGTGGCGAAGGCGGTTCTCTGGGACGGTACTGACGCTGAGACGCGAAAGCGTGGGGAGCGAACAGGATTAGATACCCTGGTAGTCCACGCCGTAAACGATGGGCGCTAGGTGTGGGAGGTGTCGACTCCTTCCGTGCCGAAGCTAACGCATTAAGCGCCCCGCCTGGGGAGTACGGCCGCAAGGCTAAAACTCAAAGGAATTGACGGGGGCCCGCACAAGCAGCGGAGCATGTTGTTTAATTCGATGCAACGCGAAGAACCTTACCAAGGCTTGACATATGCATGTAAGCCAGGGAAACCTGGCCCCTCTTCGGAGCATGTTTACAGGTGGTGCATGGCTGTCGTCAGCTCGTGTCGTGAGATGTTGGGTTAAGTCCCGCAACGAGCGCAACCCCTGTCCTGTGTTGCCAGCGAGTTATGTCGGGGACTCACAGGAGACTGCCGGTGACAAACCGGAGGAAGGTGGGGATGACGTCAAGTCATCATGCCCCTTACGTCTTGGGCTACAAACGTGCTACAATGGCCGGTACAAAGGGCTGCAATACCGCGAGGTGGAGCGAATCCCAAAAAGCCGGTCCCAGTTCGGATTGAAGGCTGCAACTCGCCTTCATGAAGTCGGAGTTGCTAGTAATCGCGGATCAGCAACGCCGCGGTGAATACGTTCCCGGGCCTTGTACACACCGCCCGTCACACCACGGGAGCTGGAAACACCCGAAGCCTGTGGCCCAACCCGCAAGGGAGGGAGCAGTCGAAGGTGGAGTCGGTGACTGGGGTGAAGTCGTAACAAGGTAGCCGTAGCGGAAGCTGCGGCTGGATCACCTCCTTTCTAGGGATACGGCACATAGTGTCGTTGGCGTCTCCTTGGTAGATGTGGAGCTCACCTCGGTGAGTGACTTACCTACCGTATAATCGCGTCACTCGCGCGATCGGGGACACGTCTAGAAGATCGTCGACCTCGTCTGGCCGGCCTTCGAGCCTGAGAACTCGTAGGTCTCATGCTGTTCAGTTTTGAGAGACAGGCGCTCCGGCGCCCAGTCGTCGTCCTCGTTCTCGAGGGCGGCTTCTGGCTCTCAGGGGGTAGGCCCCCGCGCACCTTGAAAACTGCATAGTGGCATGTATGGTGATCTCATCGATATACAAGAGAACAAGGGCACACGGTGGATGCCTTGGCACCAGGAGCCGATGAAGGACGCGGAAGGCTGCGATAAGCCTCGGGGAGCTGCTTAACGAGCTTTGATCCGAGGATTTCCGAATGGGGAAACCCACCCGTGGTAATGCGCGGGTACCCTGCACTGAATCCATAGGTGCAGCGGAGGTAAGCGGGCGAACTGAAACATCTTAGTAGCCCGAGGAAAAGAAAGAAACCTCGATTCCCTGAGTAGTGGCGAGCGAAACGGGATGAGCCCAAACCACACCGGAATGAACGGCCTGCGGGCCTGTGCCGGTGTGGGGTTGTAGGACCGTCAGTGATCGACCCGCAGGTCGGTCGGGAAGTTACAAATACCACCGCTAGCGGAACGGTGTGGAAACGCCGGCCAAAGAGGGTAAAGGCCCCGTACGCGAAAGCGCTGGTACTTCCTACGACGGCACCTGAGTACGACCGGGCACGGGAAACCCGGTCGGAATCCGCGGGGACCACCCCGCAAGGCTAAATACTCCCTGGTGACCGATAGTGCACAAGTACCGTGAGGGAAAGGTGAAAAGAACCCCGCAAGGGGAGTGAAATAGAACCTGAAACCGTGTGCCTACAAGCGGTCGGAGCGGACTTGTTCCGTGACGGCGTACTTTTTGCATAATGGGCCGGCGAGTTAGTCGTCTGTGGCGAGGTTAAGAAACCGGAGCCGTAGCGAAAGCGAGTCCGAATAGGGCGTTTAGTCGCAGGCGCTAGACCCGAAACTGAGTGATCTTGCCATGGGCAGGTTGAAGCGGGGGTAAGACCTCGTGGAGGACCGAACCCACGTCGGTTGAAAACGGCGGGGATGACCTGTGGTAAGGAGTGAAAGGCTAATCAAACTCAGAGATATCTGGTTCTCTCCGAAATATATTTAGGTATAGCCTCGCGAGTTCACCGTTGGTTGTAGAGCACTGATTGGCCTAGGGGCCTCACCAGGTTACCGAAGTCAGTCAAACTCCGAAGGCCAGCGGTCCAAATCGCGGGAGTCAGACTGCGGGGGATAAGCTCCGTAGTCGAGAGGGAAACAGCCCTGACCACCAGCTAAGGTCCCTAAATCGTATCTAAGTGGGAAACGATGTGCGGATGCATTGACAACCAGGAGGTTGGCTTAGAAGCAGCCACCCTTGAAAGAGTGCGTAATAGCTCACTGGTCAAGTGTTCGTGCGCGGACGATGTAACGGGGCTCAAGATACGTACCGAAGCTGTGGATTATGACTTAGGTCATAGTGGTAGGAGAGCGTTCCCGTGCCGACTGAAGCGGCGGGGTAACCCAGTCGTGGAGGCTCGGGAAGTGCGAATGCCGGCATGAGTAACGAAAGAGGTGTGAGAAACACCTCCGCCGATTGTCTAAGGTTTCCTGGGTAAAGCTAATCTGCCCAGGGTTAGTCGGGACCTAAGCCGAGGCCGACAGGCGTAGGCGATGGACAACAGGTTGATATTCCTGTACTGCGTAGCCACCGTTCGACCGATGGGGGGACGGGGTAGGCTAAGGGAACCCAGGCGTTGGTAGACCTGGGACAAGCGTGTAGGAGTCCAGATAGGGAAATCCGTCTGGTTTAACTCTGAGGCGTTACGTGGAGCCGTAAGGCGGACTCCCTGAAGCCATGCCTCCTAGAAAAGCCTCTAGGGAGGTGGCGCGCACCCGTACCAAAACCGACACAGGTAGACAGGTAGAGAATACCAAGGCGATCGAGAGAACCCTCGTTAAGGAACTCGGCAAAATTGTCCCGTAACTTCGGGAGAAGGGACGCCCCGGTAGAGTGAAAGACTTCGCGTCTCGAGCTCGAGGGGGCCGCAGAGAATTGGCCCAACCGACTGTTTACCAAAAACACAGGTCTCTGCGAAGTCGTAAGACGACGTATAGGGGCTGACGCCTGCCCGGTGCCGGAAGGTCACGAGGAGGGGTTAGTCGCAAGACGAAGCTCTGAATCCAAGCCCCGGTAAACGGCGGCGGTAACTATAACCGTCCTAAGGTAGCGAAATTCCTTGTCGGGTAAGTTCCGACCTGCACGAATGGCGTAACGACTTGGGTGCTGTCTCAACGAGGGACTCGGTGAAATTGTAGTATCGGTGAAGATGCCGATTACCCGC
>JBKJRJ010000395.1:0-4833 GCA_046594705.1 Vicinamibacterales bacterium | reverse complement strand
GCGGGCTGGCCGCCTCCAGCGGCGAACTGATCGTGTTCCTCGACGCCGACGACCGGCTTCTGCCGGGTGCGCTGGCCGCCGGCGCGCGCGTGCTGGCCGCGGACCCGGCCCTCGGCTTCGCCGCTGGATACAGCCGGTTCATCACCCGCGACGGCACGCCCCAGCCCACGGGTCAGCCTCGCCGGGAGGGGAGCGATCCCTACCTGACGCTCCTGCGGCGAAACCGCATCCGCAACCCGGCCATGGTGATGTTCCGGCGCGATCTCGTCGCGCGCGCCGGCGGCTTCGACACCTCCGTCAACGCGTGCGCGGACTACGATCTCTACCTTCGCATCAGCCGTGACCACCCGGTCGCCTTCCACGACCAGGTGGTCGCGGACTACCGGAAACACGGCGAGAACATGTCGGATAACGCCGCGCTGATGATGCGCCAGCTGGTGGCCGTGATGCGACGTCAGCGCCCTCACCTGACAACCGGCGCACGCCGGGATGCCTGGCGGGACGGCATCGTGAACATCCGCAGCTACTACGGCGACCGCATCGTCACGCAGCTTCGCGACCGCGTCCGCCGCAGCAGCGGCTGGAGGCGGACGATTGAGGACGTCGCGACGCTGCTGTGCTGGCATCCCGGCGGCGTGGTGGAGCACGCGCGGAGGAAGGCCCTGATTATCGCGGCGCGATAGTCATCGAGGGTAGTCGAGCCGGCACAGCCAGAAGCGCCGATCCTCATATTCCGGCACACACAACCGCTGTACCGCCGCGCTTCCGATCGCCAGCTTGTCGGCTTCCATGCGGGCAAGCTCACGCCGATCGAACAGCACGTGCGTGATCCCGAGGTGGCGCAACGCCGCGATCGCGAGGCGGCTTTCGCCAGCGGACGGACCCACCGCCGGCCGGGCCATCGTCGCATCGTAGGGAAGCAATCGACGCCGGGCATACAGGCGGTCGCCCCCGGTGAAGGTGAGCACCCGTGCGTCGGGAGGCAGCCGCTCGTTGGCCGCCTGCCACGCCGGATATGACGGCACTTCGCGCCCGAGATACTGCGCCGCGGATTCCCTGCCGAACACCACGTTGACGGGGGCCGCGCGTTCGACATGCGTCAGCCAGCCATCCCACCCCAAACGATCGGCTTCATGAAACTGCATGAAGGGCGGCAAGTTGATGGTGGCCAGAAGCACCACACCTGCGGTCAGCACCTTCGGGCCGATCGTAGACGCTCGTCCCGCAACCGCGCCGACCCGCTCGAGCGCCGCTGCCGCCACCAGCGCGAGTGGTGCGGCGATCGGCATCAGGAAACGCATCTGGAAGCTGCTGATCGGCGAGGCCCAGACGGCGAGGTACGCCGCCACCCCCGCACACAGCCACAGCAGCCCCGACCGGCGCCGCGAAAGTAGCAGTCCGGGTACCAGGATCAGGAACAGTGGACCGATCGAACCGCCAAACAATGCTCCATGCACCGTGATGTTCCACGGCAGCGCGAGCAGATCGGCGGGTGAGCGTCCCATGCCGAAGTGGGCTTTGAAACCCGCCAAGCTAAGCTCGCTGAGGGCATCCCATCGCTCCGGGGGAGACGCGCCAAAGACACTGAATAGCTCAGGAAACACCGGGTTGCCAGAGGCCAGCCAGCCGCGAAGGTACCAGGGCATCGGAATCAGCGCCGCGATCAAGCCAAGTGTCAGCGCGGACCGGAGGGTGGGACCGGCGTGACGGCCGTCTCGAATCTGGCTCACGACATAGATTGCGAGTGCGACGATGGTGACAATGACGCCGAGGTGCTTCGTCGCGGCCGCGATGCCGAACTGCAACGCGGCCATGATGCCCCAGGCGCGCTGGTCGGTCTCGCCGAATCGGGCCAGCGCGAAGCAGGCCGCGGCGGCATGGAGGGCAAGCGCCAGATCCACATAGGCGGTGCCGGCCTGCCACAATAGCGTCGGCGTGGTGACGATCAACGCCACGGCGACAGGCGCCGACGCGTGAGAGACGTAGCGCCTGGCGGCGTGCCAGGTCAGCAAGGCGAGCAGTGGCAGACATGCGAAGTGCAGCAGCTTTGCGCCCGTCACGCCGCCGAGGGCCATTCCGTCGCCGAAGAGCAGCTCCCACGTGAGCGGGTAGAGCGATACGTACTCCTCGACCAGATCAACCGGCCGCCCGGCCTCGAGCCACAGTCGCGGCAGGTTGAGGTGATACCAGAGCGCGTCGAATTCCTTCTCCGGCGCGAGCGCCGCGAGGGCGGCAAATCCAAGCGCGACGGCACTCACGACCAGCCACGGCGCGCTGGAGCCGAGTGGCCCGGGCGTCGTCGGATCATCACTCGCGCTCTCGGTGGCGGAGCCCAGCGCGAGTGGAGCTCCCGCCAGGCAGAGGACCGTGATCAGTAACGCGACCGTCCATGGCCGATAGATGCCCATGATCGCCAGCAGCAGCGATCCGTACGACACCACGAGCACGCCGCTCACGGCGGCGAACAGCACATGCTCGCCGCGCGAGGCCGCGCGCCATCCCATCACCCGCAACAGCATCGTCCCCGCGCTCAGCGCAGCGGCCGCCACCAGCGCCGCACCCACCACCCCGGCCCCCGCGCGGGCCGCTGCCTCGCCGAGGAAGGGGAAATGCGGAGCGGCGATCCGGCTGGCCCGCGCGGCGAGACGCGGCCACGCGAGCGTCCACGGCAACGCCACGAGGCCGGCGATTCCCAGCGTCAAAGCCGCGCTGTGGCGGGGGAGGTGGTCGCGCAGCTGGCGGGCCGCCGGGGCAGCGTATCGCGCCAGCGGGGCAAGCCGGCGGGCGAGCAGCGCGGCCCCCGCGACGCCTGCGAGGAGGCCCGCGGACCGTGCGTCGAACCCGGGCGGCAGCCCCTGGCCCGCCACCGCCCGCCACACCTGCACGTAATAGCAGACGAGCACCAGGCAGGCCCAGCCGAGCCAGCCGACGAACAGCAGCCCATCGCCCCGGCGCATCCTGGTCAGTCCGACGCGGAGCGACCGAGCAGCTGCGCGAGCGCGAGGGTCTTGGCAAACTGGACGGGGAACCGTCGCTGCAGCAGCGAGCGCAGGTGGCGGCCCTGCAGCCGTTCGGCGCCCGGTTGCGACTGCACGGTGGCGACGATCAAGGGGCCCCATTTGAGCCGGACGGCCTCCGGGCGGCATGCATCAAGCCGGGACACGGCCGCGTCGAGTCCGAGCCGCAAATCGAGGTCGCACGGTGCGGGCGTGCCGGGCTGCGGCGCCGAGACCACTTTCGCCAGCGTGGCCTCATCAACCGTTTCCCGGACGCCACGCCAATAGGCATACAACAGGAGATCGTCGACCAAGTGTCGCCATCGGGTCCGGCGGCGCAGGGCTTCGAGGGCCGGGAGCATCGCACGGCACATGGCTTCGAGCCGATCGCCCACGGCTGGGCGGGTCAGGGCGAGACGGCGGAAGGCGCGGCCCCGTCGGCCGAGATACCGCTCGTCGCGACTGAACGGCAGCACGGGAATGAGCGCCGGGTGCAAGCGCGCCAGCGTGATATCGGCCCGGCCTTCGTGGCGCTTGCGCTGCAGCGCGCGGGGGAGGTCGGTGTGCTCGTGATGCCACCCGGCGGCGTCCTCGGCGAACCGGAGCTGTGCCCCCGCCTCGATCAATCGGAACCCGAGCTCGTAGTCCTCGTGACACAGCAGGGTTTCGTTGAAGCCCCCGACCCGCGCGAACAGCGCGCGCGGCAGCGACACGTTGCCGCTCAACAGGTCCGAGTAGGCGAAACGGTGCCCGGGGTCTCGCATGCCCTCGAACATCCCCTCCCACCACCGGCGCAGCACCACCGCGAAAAAATCACGGCGCTCCTGCAGCATCGGCGGGAGGTAACCGACGACGACCACATCAGGCTCGGTGTGCCGGCGGACGTGCGCGTCGACAAACGCCGGCGAGACCTCGATGTCGTCGTCGAGAAAAATGAGGATGTCTCCGCTTGCCGACGCGGCGCCTCGGTTGCGCGCCGTGGCGGGCCCCTGGGCCGGCTGCTCGATCATCCGTACCGCAATCGGCGAGCGTTCCGCCGCGATAGAGGCCGTCCCGTCCGTGCAGCCATCGGCGACGACCACTACTTCCAGCGCGTCCGCCGGGTACGACTGGCCGGATAGCGCCGCCACGGCGCGCACCACCGAGGCGCGGCGATTGTGCGTCGGAATCACCACCGAGACGGTTTTCCTGGTCATGCCCGGCACGCCACGCGCGAGCGGAGCCGCCGCCGCGCGATGAAGTAGGCCCGCGGGCCGGCGAGGCAACCTCGCAGTTCCGCCACGATGAGGTCCAATGGCACACTGTGAGGCCGGCGCCTCAGGGCACACCACAGCGCGGGTCCCTGCGAGCGGCGAAACCAGCGGTAGGCATGACGCAAGACGCCGAGCTCGCACTCAACGAAGAGCCTGCGGGTCCAGAGGGCATAGACGCCGACGCCGTAGCCGTGCAGCGCCTCGCGCAGTTCCTCCCAGGTGCGGCGATGCCGATGCCAGCTCACGGCGCGAGGCTCGTACACAATCCGGTATCCGCCGGCGAGCACCCGCCCGAACATCTCGTGGTCTCCTCCGGACCTGGTCACGGTGCCGGCGTCGAGCGCTTCATCGAAGGCGCCCACCCGGTCCAGCACAGAACGCCGCAGGGCCATATTCGCGCCCGCACCCGCACCCGCGACCGACAGCGGATCGTCGTGGATGCCGTCGAAGACTCTCCGGTTGAAGCCTCGCCCGAAGGGGGTGAACTGCTCGAACCACTCCTGAGCGGCCGTCTCGAGTTCCAGGGGGAGCGTCAGGCCGGTGGCGCACATGACCAGGGGATCGTCGAACGCCGACAGCAGGTG
>JBKJRJ010000377.1:0-7422 GCA_046594705.1 Vicinamibacterales bacterium | reverse complement strand
TGATTCATCCCGGCCAGAAGCTGACGATCCCGGGGGCATGACGATGAAGAACAGGATGACGATGATGATGCATGCGCGAACGATGTCGCTGACGCTGGGCCTGTCGCTGCTGGTCGCGAGCGCCGCCTGTGGCCCCAAGGCCGAGACCGGCGCCACCACGGCGGCGAGCGGCGTGCGGGTCACCGACGTGTCGGTGGGCCGCGCGATTGGCGGCGACAAGGCGATCACCGACGGCACCGACAAGTTCCGGCCCAACGACACGATCTACGCGTCGGTGGCGACCGCCGGCGCGTCGCCGAGCGCGACCTTACGCGCCAAGTGGACGTTCGAAGACGGCCAGTCGGTCAACGAGTCCACGCAGTCGATCGCGCCGCAGAAGAGCGAGCGGACCGAGTTCCACATCTCGAAGCCGGACGGCTGGCCAGCAGGCAAGTACAAGGTCGAAATCTTCCTCAACGACCAGTCGGCCGGTACGAAGAACTTCGAAGTCCAGCGCTAAGCTACGGAGTACAGCGCTCCCCCGCACGCGTCGAGACCAGCACGAGCGGCTTCTTCGTCGCTGTGAACGTGTGCGGGGTGCCCCTCGGGATCATCATGAAGACCGCGGGGCCGAGCGGCTCCTGCTTGCCCGCCAGACTCGCCTGTCCCTGCCCCGCGATCACATACACGAACTCATCGGCATCGACATGTGCGTGCTCCGCGACCGGCTCGTTGATCTGGACGAGCGTGGCGGCTCCGCCGGTGGCGCAGGCCATCGGCATGACCTTCCCCGCCGCCTTGCCGACATAGTACTTCTCGATGAACGCGGGCATGTCGAGCACCACGAGCTTCGCGTTGGCGTCCGGGTCGGGCGTCGCCGGAGCCGGGGGCGCCGGTGGAGCTGGCGGCGGAGCTGCCGCGGACAAGGCGGCTTTGACCTCGATCGGCGCACCGCCGCGACCGGTGAGCTCGCGCTCGAGCGAAATGAACCCGTCCTTATCGAAGCGGAAGCGATACGAGCCCGACGGCAGACCTTCGAAGACCGCCCTGCCACCCTCGGTGCGCGTCTTGCGCTCTGCCGCCCCGGTCAGCGTGATCATCACGCCTGGAATCGGCGCACCGGAGGGATCCGATACAGTCACGGCAAAAGTGACCGCGCCTCTCCCGCCGCCGCGACGCTGGGCAGCCACTGGGAGCGCCACCGTCAGGAGAAGAACTGCCGCCATCAGGGAATTCCGCATGAGCCGCCTCCGCACGTGTTCAACCATAATCTGTGCCATGGAGCCCCAACTCCAACTCCCCACACCAAACTGCCTACTGCCAACGCTCCCTACATCTGACTAGATGCCGGAGCGGTGGACGATGCGGCCGTTGACGATCGTCAACAGGCTGGTGGTCTTCGGCAGGTCGGGGAGTGGCGTCCTGAAGATGTCCTGCGAGAGCAGGGCGACGTCGGCCAGCATCCCCGGCGCGAGGGTTCCCTTCTGCCGCTCCGCCGACTCCGCGTAGGCGGACCCGCGCGTATAGGCGGCGACCGCCTGCTCCACCGTCAGCGCCTGTGACGGGTTGGTCGGGTTCATCACGGCGAACATGATGTTCAGGAACGGACTGGTCACCCCGTCCGACCCGATGGCCAACGGCACGCGGGCCGCGATGGCGGCCTTGACCTGGGCGGTCCGCGCCGTGCGCGCGGCGCCCAGCCGCTGCTGCAGCAGCGGCGCCATCATGAAATGCGAGGGGTTCTGCACCAGGACGACCCCCATGCGCACCGCGCGGGCGAAGTCCTCGACCTGCAGCATGTCGCCATGCTCGATCCGCGGGCGCAGCGTCAGCCAGCGCGACGCGCCGGTATCCTGCAGCGCGTCGAGCACCAGGCCGATCGCGCCGTCGCCGACGGCATGAAACATCGGCTGCTCACGCGCGTCCATGGCGCGCCGGAGGAACTCGCGCACGTCCGCGCCGGCGAGATTGGCGCGGCCCAGCGTCTTGGGCGCATCGGCATATGGCTGGCGCAGCAGCGCCAGCCGCTCGATCGGGGTCCCGTCCACGATCCACTTGGTCCCCGAAACGGTCACCGTCGGTGACGTCATCCTCGCGCGGCGCGAGAGCGGCTCGCGCCAGGCCGAGATCGGCGTCAGGGGAAAATCGATCAGCCGCAGGCGGATCGGCAGGTTCGCGGCCGCGATCCATGACACGGCCTGCTCGCCGGGATACGCCGTCAGCATCGCCTGCACGCTCGTGATCCCGAAGCCCGCCGCTTCGGCGGCAAAGGCCGCGAGCGCCTTCAGCTGCGCGGCCCGATCAGGAATCATCGCCAGCCGCAGGCGCAGCTCGTAGGCCGCGTACTCGTGCGCGAGGCCGCTGAGCGTCTTGCCGTCGGCCTGGCGGCCGAAGAAGCCACCCGCCGGATCCGCCTCAGTGTCGCTGACCTTCAGCGCCCGCAGCGCCGCCGAATTGAAGATGGCGCCGTGCCCGGTAAACGCGTGCAGCATCAGCGGGTGCTCTGGCGTGAGCGGATCGAGCGTCGCGCGCGTCGCCCGCGGGTCGTCGAGGACGGTCGAGCCGATCTCCCCGACGATCCATCGCCCGGCCGGGCCTTTGGCCGCCGCCTTGATCCGCCCGATCACCTCGTCGAGTGTCGGGTCGTGCTCGACCGCGGGCGGGCCCTCGAGCCGAGTCATCTCCGGCATCGCGCCGGGATGCGCGTGCGCATCGTTGAAGCCAGGGAGCAGCAGCCGGCCGCCGGCATCGATCGTCTGCGCCGCACCCCCCGCCGTGACCTCCGCCGTCGTCCCCACCGCCGCAATCCGGTTGTTGTGGATGCTGATCGCCTCGGCCCATGGCCGCGCGGCGTCGCCGGTATAGACGCGCGCGTTGATGATCGCGAGCGCAGGGGTGGACGCTGATTGCGGAGCGGCCGCAAGGGCGAGGGCGAGCGCCAGGGCTGAACCGGCGGCGACACGTAACAGCATCAGGAGATTCTATCCGGCCAACGGCAGCCGGAGGTGCGCGACGACCGGAAAGTGATCGGACGGCAGCCGCCCGGCGCGGGCGGTGCGAACGATGGCGGGCGCGCAGCACCTCGGCGGCGGCGGGCGCGAAGACGTCATCGATCTGCTCGCCCGCGGTTTTGACCGGATCGAATCCGATGAACGTGCCGACCGTCTGCTCGTCCGGATACTTCACGCGGAAGGTGCCCACGGGGCGGACCGCGCGAGGAGGCGGCGGATCATCGGGGGGTGGTACGCCCGGCCGAACTCAACCGAGGTAGAATCCGCGACATTCGCCCGGGTTCCGAGTCCACGCCCGGCGCTGGAGGTGGCTATGCGTCGAAGAGAGTTTCTCGGTGCGGTGGCGGCGCCCCTGGTGGTTGCCCCGCTGGCGGCACAGGCCGCCCAGTCGCCCACCCAGTCGCCCGCGCCGCCGCCGGTGCCGCCGCGCAAGGGACGCATCAAGCAGGGCGTGACGCGGGGCGTGTTCGGCCGGGGCGTGCCTCTCGACGACAGCTGCCGCGAAGCGGCGCGGCTCGGGATCAAGGCCTTCGACCTGATCGGCCCCGCTGATTGGCCGACGCTCAAGAAATACGGGCTGGTACCTTCGATGTATCCCGGGGGGCCGGGCGGCACGATCGCCGAGGGGCTGGCGCGCAAGGCGAACCACGACCGCCTCCGCACCGCGATGCGCGCCGCGATCGACGAAGCCGCGACCGCCGGCGTGCCGAACATCATCACCTTCCCTGGCGAGCGCAAAGGCATGAGCGATCAGGAAGGGGCCGACAACTGCGTCGCCTTCCTCGACGGCATCAAGGCGCAGGCGGAAGACCAGCAGGTCACGATCTGCATGGAGTACTTGAACAGCAAGGTGAACCACAAGGACTACATGTTCGACCACATCGCGTGGGGCGTTGACGTGATGAAACGCGTCAACTCACCGCGGGTGAAGATCCTCTATGACATTTACCACGCCCAGATCATGGACGGCGACATCGTCCGCAACATCCGCGACCACTACCAGTGGATCCATCACTTCCACACCGGCGGCAATCCCGGCCGCAAGGAAATCGACGAGACGCAGGAGCTGAACTACCGGTTCATCATGAAGGCGATCGCCGATCTCGGGTTCACCGGGTTCGTGACGCACGAGTATTCTCCGACGCAGGGGAACGATCCCCTCGCGATGCTGGCCAAGGCGATGGAGATCTGCGACGCCTAGCATCGCCCGCGCGTCGCTGTTCGTCGATTGCCGCTGCCACCTGGCGGAGGGCATCGTCGCGTGGACGGCGCGGGAGGCGCTGCTGTGGACCGACATCCATGCCAGCCGGCTGTGGGTCCACGATGCCGCCGGGACACGCACCCTGGCGCTGCCCGATCGGCTCGGATCGATGGCGCCCTGCGCCTCGGGTCAGCTGCTGCTCGGGCTGGCGAGCGGGCTGTTCGTCGCCGATGGGGCTGCCGTGGCGGGGGCGGCCGACGGCAGCATGCTGGCGACGGCGCCGGTCGCGGTGGTCGAGCGCGACATGCCGTCCACCCGCATCAACGACGGCCGCACCGACCGCGCCGGCAACTTCGTGTTCGGCACGATGAACGAGGACGAGGGGCATCCCGCGCTGGGGAGCTTCTACCAGTGGTCCACGGCGGGCGGCCTTCGACGGCTCGATCTGCCGCGCGTCGGCATCGCCAACAGCATCGCCTTCAGTCCCGACGGACGGACCATGTACTTCTGCGACTCGCCGACCGGACGCATCATGCAGTGCCGCTATGACGCGGCGTCAGCCGGCGTGTCGGAGGTGCGCGAGTTCGCGACGCTGGCCGACGGCCAGGGGCAGCCGGACGGATCGATCGTCGATGCCGAGGGTTGCGTGTGGAACGCCGCGTGGGGCGCCGCCACAGTCCGGCGCTATCGCCCCGACGGGTCGCTCGACCGGGAGATCGCGCTGCCGGCGAAGAACCCGACGTGCCTCGTTCTTGGGGGCGCCGGCCTGCACGAGCTGTACATCACATCGGCGCGGCAGGACATGTCGCCGGCGGAACTCGAGTGGGTGCCCGACGCGGGCGGCATCTACCGCGCGCACGTGCAGGACGTGACGGGCCTGCCCGATTCGCTGTTCCAGGATCAGCCCGGAGCGTCGGCCTAGCCGTGTCGTGTCCTGATTGTGAGGCCCCGCTCACGCCGGGGAGCCGTTTCTGCGCGGCGTGCGGACAGCCGGTGACGGTGCGCGACGGCTCCGTCCTGCTCGACGAGGCGACGCGGCTGGCCTCGACGCCGGTTACGCCGCCGCGGCGCACCTCCTCCGCTTCGAGTCCGTCCACCCCCCAGACCGGCCGGCTCAGCTCGTCTGGATCGATCAATCACGGCCGCTTCGCGCCAGGGGTCGTGCTGGACAACCGCTACCGCGTGCTGGGATTGCTCGGGCGCGGCGGGATGGGGGAGGTTTACCGCGCCGACGACCTGCGCCCCGGCCAGCAGGTGGCGCTGGGAATGGGCGGCGCGGCTGGCGATGAGCGACAAGACGTCAGAGCGCGTGTTCGTCACCCTCGTCCTGGTGGTGGTCGGCGGCCTCGCGCTCGACGGCAACGCCCCGCTCGCCCAGCGCCTCCTCAACGCCGGCTACCAGGTCGTGACCATGGCGATGACGCTGGCCGTGCTGCTGCGGCTCGGCATCGTCGCGTCCGCGATGATGTTCTTCGTCCAGTCGGTGCTGTTGCGGGTGCCGCTGACGCTCGACGGTGGCGCGCTGCATGCCGGGGGCGCCTGGGTGGCGATCGCCGCCATCATCACGCTCGCCGCCGCCGGCTTCTGGTTGTCGCGCTCGGGTGAGCCGGTGTTCGGTGCGCCACGCAGCAACACCGCCTGATTGGACGCACGGTCGTCCGCAACCGGCACCAAGACTCCTTCGTGAAATCAGCCGTGGCACACTGCACTCGTGGAGTATGCACTCCGGCAATTGAAGCTGCGGGTCCTCGCAACGCTCGAGCTGCGCGCGAAACAGTTCCGCTCGCGGAACGGCATCTGGCCATTCCGGGTGCCGCACGATCCACTCGACCTCGACGAGGTCATCGCCCGCGCCGCCGACGGGGACGCGCCGCTCGACGCCGCGGCGCTGCGATCCCGCACGGTCGTCGAGTTCCAGTGGGACGCCCACCGCTGGGAGTTGTGGGTGATCGCGCTCCCCTCCGGCATCCTGCTCTACTGTGACTCCGACGGCCAGGAGTCGCGGGTGCTGGCCTCCGGCAAGCGCGGCAATCCGGGGGAGGCCGACGGCTTTTTCCTCGAGCGACTAGCCGAATCCCGCGGCCGCGACTTCGGCATCGAGATGGCGGGCGCCGCGCCCGACCGGGTGCGGTCCTCGATCGGCGATCGTGACTTCCTGGCGGATGTGTTCGTCGAGATGTTCGAGGGCACCGAAGCGGCCGACGGGATCGGGAGCGGCGGCGACTTCCGCCAGCATATCGTGCGCTGGCTGGACGACGTGCTGACCGCCCCGCCGCCGGGAAGACGGCAGCCCCGGGTGAACGCGACAGATCCTGGCAGTTGGTAGTTCGTGGTTGGTAGTTGGTGGCTGGTAGTCGGCTGGCTGTCAGCCAACCTCCAGCGCTGCTGGACCCCATCGTCCGCGCCTCTCCCGACCTGCTGGAGGTAATCGGGGGATAATTCCCTGCCGTGACCTCGAACCCCACATCCTGGACGAGCGATCTCGCCGCGCGATACGAGCTGCTCGAAGAAGCCGGACGCGGCGGCATGGGCGTCGTCTACAAGGCGAAGGATCGCGAGACCGGCGAGATCGTCGCGCTCAAGATCCTCAAGCCGGAGATCGCCGTGGACCGGGCGGCGAGCGAACGGTTCATCAACGAGGTGCGGCTCTCCCGCCGGATCACGCACAAGAACGTCTGTCGCGTCTACGAATTCACGCGCGCGGGCGCGACCGCCTACCTGTCGATGGAGTTCGTCGAGGGAGAGAGCCTGCGCGCCGTGATCGAGCGCGTCGGCGCGGTGCCGCTGCGCAAGGGGATCCAGATCGCGCGGCAGATCTGCGCGGCGCTCGGCGAAGCGCACAGCCAGGGGGTGGTGCACCGCGACCTCAAGCCCGAGAACGTCATGCTCGATCGCGCCGGGCAGGTCCGCGTGATGGACTTCGGGATCGCCCGCCTGCTCGACACCTCGGTGACCACGACCGGCGGCATCATCGGCACCCCGGCCTACATGGCGCCCGAGCAAGCCGAGGGGCGCGAGATCGACGCCCGTACCGACGTCTATGCGACGGGCCTGGTCCTCTACGAACTGTTCACCGGCCGGCCGACGTTCACCGGCGACACGCCGATCACGATCGCGCTCAAGCAGGTGCGCGACGCGCCCGAACCGCCGCGCGCGCTGGACGCCAGCATCCCGCCGGCACTCGACGCCATCATCCTGCGCTGCCTCGAAAAGGATCCGTCGCGGCGCTTC
>JBKJRJ010000265.1:0-8224 GCA_046594705.1 Vicinamibacterales bacterium | reverse complement strand
CGATGTGTGACGCGAACACGCGACGCGCGTCCCACCACTGCAACTGGCGGGCGGTGAGGCCGGTCATGGCGGCGACCTCGCGCGTCGAATAGGTGTTCTTCAGCTCGGTCACGGTCTAGTCCCCTGGAACCGTGATGGCTTGCACAAGTCCCGAGCGCGGCGCCCGTCTGGCCAGTCGCGACGAGCGAGCGTATTGGGCATAAGTGAGCGATGAGCAACGCTGCGAGCCGGGGCCCCCGCCGCGCGTGTCTTGCGCGGTGGGGTGGGACGCGGGATGCCCCGCCCGGGAAGGAGGCCAGGCATCACGGTTCCAGGGGACTAGCTCGGTCCTGCCGCCGAGAGGCGGAGACTACACCGCGGCGAAGTGGCCCGCGGCGACCTCGCGCAACGGCGCGGAACGCTCGAACGACGCCGGGTCGAGCACGAGGCGATGGCGCGGCGCATCGGGATCCGGCACCGGAATCGCCGACAGCAGCGCCCGCGTATAGGGATGCCGCGGCTCGGCGAACAGCTTCGCGGTCTCTCCCATCTCCACGATTCTTCCCAGGTACATCACCGCGACCCGGTTGCAGATGTGCTCGACCAGCCGCAGGTCGTGCGCGATGAACAGGTAGGTCAGCTGCAGCCGCTGTTGCAACTCCATCAGCAGGTTGACCACCTGTGCCTGCACCGAGACGTCCAGCGCCGACACCGGTTCGTCTGCGATGATGAGCGACGGGTTGAGCGCCAGCGCTCGCGCCAGTCCGATCCGCTGCCGTTGTCCGCCGCTGAACTCGTGCGGGTAACGCGTCAGGTGATCGGGATTGAGCCCGACCAGGCCGACCAGTTCCTTGACGCGCGCCAGCCGCTCCGCCCGGGACCCCAGCTGGTGGATGATGAGCGGCTCCTCGACGATGGCGGCGACGCGCATCCGCGGGTTGAGCGACGAATACGGATCCTGGAAGACGATCTGCATATCGCGGCGCGCGCGGCGCAGTTCGCCGCGCGACAGCGCGAGCACGTCGCGCCCGTCGAACAGCACCTCACCGCCGGTCGGCTCGATCAGGCGGAGGATGCAGCGCCCGGTGGTGGTCTTGCCGCTGCCCGACTCGCCGACCAACCCGAACGTCTCACCTTTCTCAATCGAGAACGTCACGTCGTCCACCGCGCGCACGATCGAGCGTCTCCCGAAGAGCCCGTTCTTCCGGGAGAACTCCTTGGAGAGATGCCGCACCTCGAGCAACGGCGTCGCCGCGCCCGGATTCATCGGGCCATCTCGGGCAGCACGTCAGGATCGACGGCGGGGGAGTAGAGGTAGCAGCGCGCGGTGTGATCGTCCGCCTCGAGGCGGGCATCAGCAGCGAAGGCGACCGCATTCGCGTGGCTTCCGCCTTCTGCCGTCAAGCGAAGCGCTTCGGCGGACCGCCGTAGACCTGACGGCGGCTGGTCAGGCGGGAGATCGCCTGCCGGCGAACGGATCACCGTGCCCCCCGGCGGCGCGGCGTCGCACGGCTCGAAACGGGCCGGACAGCGCGGCGCGAACGCGCATCCCGGCGGCAGATGCCCGAGGGGCGGGACGGTCCCCTGGATCGCCTGCAGCTTCGATCCGCGGGCGCCTCCGGGAATCGACCCGAGCAGTCCCCGCGTGTAGGGATGCCGCGGATCCCGGAACAGCTCTCGGACGGGCGCTTCCTCGACGATGCGGCCGGCGTACATCACGGCCACGCGGTCCGCCATCTCCGCCACCACCCCCAGATCGTGCGTGATGAGGAGCAGCCCGAGGCCGAGGCTCTTCTGCAGATCCCTCAACAGATCGAGGATTTGCGCCTGGATGGTGACGTCGAGCGCGGTGGTGGGCTCGTCGGCGATGAGCAGCGTGGGGGCGCAGGCGAGCGCGAGCGCGATCAGCGCGCGCTGGCGCAGGCCGCCCGACAGCTGGTGCGGATAATCCCGGACCCGCCGCTCCGGCTCCGGCATGCTGACCGATTCGAGCAACTCCACCGCGCGGTCCCTGGCGGCGCGTCCCCGCGCGATGCCGTGGACCATCAGCGTCTCCTCGATCTGGTTGCCGATGGTGAACACCGGGTTGAGCGCCGTCATCGGCTCCTGGAAGACCAGGCCGATCTCGGCGCCGCGGACCTTCTGCATCCCGCGCTCGTCGAGGCCGAGGAGGTCGCGTCCCTTGAACATGACGCGGCCGCCGGCGATCCGGCCGGGGCGTTGCACCAGCCGCAGGATGGAGAGCGCGGTCACCGATTTTCCGCTGCCCGACTCGCCGACCAGGCACAGGGTTTCCCCCGCCGCGACGTGAAAGCTGACGTCGATCACTGCCGGGGCCACGCCGCCGGCCAGATCGAAGACGGTGGTGAGGCGCTCGACGGAGAGCAGGGTGGCGGGGTCAGGCATCAATCTCCCTGTGCTCCCCGAAGATGGCGCGCAGGGCGTCGGAGATCTCGCCGATCGTGGCGTGTGCCTCGACCGCGCTGATGATCGGTGGCACCAGGTTGTCGGTGCCGCGAGCGGCCGCCGAGACGGCGTCGAGCGCGCCGCGCCATGCCGCCTGGCCGCGCGACGCCCGCACCTGCCGGAGCCGGTCGATCTGCCGCGTCTCCATGGCTGGATCGATCGGCAGGGTCTGGATGCCGTCAACCGCCTGGCCGGTCGCCGCGGCGTCGCCGCGAAGGCGGCTGACGTGCCGGTTGACGCCGACCACCACGCTGTCGCCGGAATCGATGCGCTGCTGGGCGCGGTAGGCGGCGTCCTGGATCTCGCGCTGGATGAAGGCAGATTCGATGGCCGCCAGCGTGCCCCCCATACCGTCGATCCGCGCGAGGAGCGCCCGCGCCTCCGCCTCGATCCGATCGGTCAGCGCCTCGACCGCGTAGGACCCGCCGAACGGATCGACCGTGTTGGCGACGCCGCTCTCCCAGGCGATGACCTGCTGCGTCCGCAGCGCGATCGCGGCCGACTCCTCGGTCGGCAGCGCCATCGCCTCGTCGCGCCCGTTGCAGTGGAGCGACTGCGTTCCGCCCATCACCGCCGCCAGCGCCTGCAGCGCCACGCGCACGATGTTGTTGTCGGGCTGCTGCGCGGTGAGCGTGCTGCCCGCGGTCTGGGTGTGGAAGCGGAGCTGCTGCGCGCGCGGGTGGGTGGCGCCGAACCGGTCGCGCATGATGGTGGCCCACAGCCGCCGCGCCGCGCGGTACTTCGCGACCTCCTCCAGGAAATCGTTGTGGGCGTTGAAGAAGAACGAGAGGCGCTGCCCGAGACGATTGACGTCCATCCCCGCGTCCACCGCCGCCTGCACGTAGGCGATCGCATTGGCGAACGTGAACGCCACTTCCTGGACCGCGGTCGAGCCCGCCTCGCGGATGTGATAGCCGCTGATCGAGATGGTGTTCCAGTTCGGCAGCTCGCGTTCGCAGTAGGCGAAGAGGTCAGTGACGAGGCGCAGCGAGGCCCGCGGGGGGTAGATGTAGGTGCCGCGCGCCACGTATTCCTTCAGGATGTCGTTCTGAATCGTCCCGGAGAGCAGCGACGGGGCGACGCCCTGCTTCCGCCCCACCGCGATATACAGGGCGAGCAGCGTGATGGCGGTGGCGTTGATGGTCATGGACGTCGAGACCGTGCCCAGCGGGATCCCGGCGAAGAGGTCGTCCATATCGGCGAGCGAGTCGATCGCCACACCCACCCGGCCGACCTCGCCCTGCGCCAGGGAATGGTCGGAGTCGTAGCCCATCTGGGTGGGGAGGTCGAAGGCGACGCTCAGGCCGCTGACCCCCTGGGCGAGGAGATACTGGTAGCGCCGGTTGGACTCGGCGGCGCTGCCGAAACCGGCGTACTGGCGCATGGTCCAGAGCCGTCCCCGATACATCGTCGGCTGGATGCCGCGGGTAAAGGGGAAGACGCCTGGCAGTTCATCCATTGACACTGTTGGTCCATGAGTTTACAATGGTCCTGCGTTCCCCGCTCCAAACCCTTCATATGATTAACGTTGGCGTCCGATCGCTACCGCCGTACCCCGGCGGGTGTCGATTGGGTAATGCCCCGGGTTGCCAGTTCCGGCGGCGGTGAGGAGGTCTCGAATGGATGACGTCGTGAACCGAATGGCCAAAGAGCTATCCGACGCCATTGCTGCCGCTGTCGCCGAAGATGCCCGGGTGGAGGCCGTTCGCGAACGCGCCCGCGCCGCGGGGTTCGAGATGAAAGTCTCGCTCGAAGCCGTGATCGGGTTCGTCAATCGCACCCAGCCTGGCGCCCTCGCGCGCGTCGCTCAGCCGCAACAGAAAGCGCTGCCCGCGCAGAAGCCGCAGCCGAAGCAGTTCGAGGTCAGCGCCAACGACAAGCGCTTCCTGCGGTCGCTCCGCATCGCCGCGGACGAGACGCAGGAAAAAGAAGTCGAGTAGACGTCAAGGTCGGCAGCAGGCAGTTGACGGGTCGTGCGGTAACACGCTGCACGGCCCGTTCGCGTGTACGCGCTTGGCCTGCTGCCTTTATCCGCGACTGCCCTGAGCGGCCACTTTGGCCGCGGCCGCCGCGGCCGCCGCCGCGTCCCCCAGGTAGTAATGCCGGATCGGCTTGAGCTGCGCGTCCAGTTCGTAGACGAGCGGGATGCCGGTGGGGATGTTCAGCTCCACGATGTCGCCGTCGGCGACGTTGTCCAGGTACTTGACCAGCGCGCGCAGGCTGTTGCCGTGGGCGGCGATGAGGACCCGTTTGCCGCTCGCGATCGACGGGGCGATGGTCTCGTGCCAGTAGGGCAGGAAGCGCGCGACGGTGTCCTTGAGCGATTCCGATGCCGGGATCTCGCTGGCTGTCAGATCCGCGTAGCGTGGATCCTTCCCCGAGTAGCGCTCGTCGTCCGGCGCGAGCGGCGGCGGGGGAATGTCGTAGCTGCGGCGCCAGATCTTGACCTGCTGCTCGCCGTGCGTGGCCGCGGTTTCGGCCTTGTCCAGCCCCTGCAGAGCGCCGTAGTGGCGCTCGTTCAACCGCCAGTGCTTGGTGACGGGGATCCAGAGCTGATCCATCTCGTCGAGCGCGATGCCGAGCGTCTTGATGGCGCGCTTGAGCACCGAGGTGAAGGCGAGATCGAACCGGTAGTCGCCCTCCTTGAGAAGACGGCCCGCTTCGCGCGCTTCGGCCAGCCCCTGCTCGGACAGGTCGACGTCCTTCCAGCCGGTGAACCGGTTTTCCTGGTTCCACGTGCTCTGGCCGTGGCGTAACAGCACGACGGTGTGCGTCATGACCGCAGCTGCTTGATCGCGGCGCGGCCGGCGTAGGTGCCGGACGATCCGAGCGCTTCTTCGATGCGAAGCAGCTGGTTGTACTTGGCGACGCGATCGGTGCGGCTGGCGGAACCGGTCTTGATCTGCCCGGCGCCGGTGGCGACCGCGAGATCGGCAATCGTGGTGTCTTCGGTCTCGCCCGAGCGATGGGAAATGACGCTGGTGTAGCCCGCGTTCCGGGCCATGGCAACGGCGTCCAGGGTCTCGGTCACGGTGCCGATCTGATTGAGTTTCACCAGGATCGAATTGGCGACCTTCTCGTCGATGCCACGCTTCAGGATCTCGGGGTTGGTGACGAACAGGTCATCCCCCACGATCTGCACGCGGCCGCCGAGCGCGGTAGTGAGGGTCTTCCAGCCGTCCCAGTCTCCCTCGGCGAGGCCGTCCTCGATCGAGGCGATCGGGTACTGGCGGACCCAGTCCTCATACAGCGCCACCATTTCGTCGGCGGTGCGCGCCTTCTCGCCCGACTTCTTGAATTCGTAGCGCTTGCCGTCTTCCACCCAGAGTTCGCTGGCTGCCACGTCGAGGGCGAGGAAGACGTTCTCGCCGGCCTTGAAGCCGGCCAGGGCGACGGCTTCGAGCACGAGGTCGAGCGCTTCACGGTTGGACTTCAAGCTCGGCGCGAAGCCCCCCTCGTCGCCGACGCCGGTGGCGTAGCCCTTTTTCTTCAGGATGCCGCGCAGGGTGTGGAAGATCTCCGCCCCGGTACGCAGTGCGTCGCTGAAAGATGCCGCGCCGAGCGGCATCACCATGAACTCCTGGAAATCGACACTGCTGTCGGCATGGGCGCCGCCGTTGAGGATGTTCATCATCGGCACCGGCAGCACGGACCCCGCCGCCTGGTCGTTCTTCTCGTAGAGCCGCGCGAGGTGGCTGTAGAACGGCACGCCCGCCGCCAGCGCGCCGGCGCGGGCCAGCGCCATCGACACGCCGAGCAGCGCGTTCGCGCCGAGCCGTCCCTTGTTCGGCGAGCCGTCGAGCGAGATCATCGCCGCGTCGACCGCGCGCTGATCGGCGGGTCTGCCCTTCAGCGCCGCTGCCAGCTCGCCGTTGACGTGGGCGACCGCCTGCAGGACGCCCTTGCCGAGATAGCGCTTCTTGTCGCCGTCGCGGAGCTCGAGCGCCTCGCGGACGCCGGTCGAGGCGCCGGACGGCACCGCCGCGCGTCCCATCACGCCGCTCTCGAGCGTCACCTCCACTTCCACCGTCGGGTTGCCGCGCGAGTCGAGAATCTCCCTGCCGTGTACTGTCGCAATCTTCATCACTTCACCTGGGTGCGTCGCGAGCCGAGCAGCTCGAGGCCCTGCCTTCTACCGTCTGCCTGGCCTGCTGCCTTCGTGCTACTGCGACCCTCTGAAATCGAACTCCGCCTCGATCCGCAACGCCTCGTCGCTGATCGGGCCAATGTAGGGCTCGTCGTTCTTGGTCACGACGACGATGCCGCTGTCGGAGACGGTGTGGCGCTTGCGGTCCTCGTTCTCGTGGTAGCCGACCTGGGCGCCGCGAGGGATGAAGACGTCCCGGTCGACGATCGCCCGGCGGATGCGCGCGTGCCGTCCGACCCGGACGCCCGGCATCAGGATGCTGTCTTCGACCAGGCAGAAGCTGTGCACCCGCACGTTGGGACACAGCACGCTGCCGCGGATCGAGCTGCCCGAGATGATGCAGCCCGCCGAGATCATCGAGTCGACCGACGTGCCGCAGCGCCTGCCTTCGTCGGCGAACACGAACTTCGCCGGCGGCGCCTGCACCTGGTGCGTCCTGAGCGGCCACTCGGGATCGTAGAGATTGAACTCCGGGTTGACCCGGCAGAGATCCATGTTGGCTTCGTAATACGCGTCGAGCGTGCCGATGTCCCGCCAGTATTTGGTGGTCTTCTTGTTCTCGTCGGTGAAGCGGTAGGCATACACCGGCACCTGCGAGATGAGCGCCGGGATGATGTCCTTGCCGAAGTCGTGGCTGGTGGACTCGCGCGCGTCGGCCTCGAGCGCCGGCAGCAGCACGTTCATGTCGAAGATGTAGATCCCCATCGACGCGAGATGCTGGCCCGGCGGCAGATCCTGCGGCTTCTCCAGGAAGCCGGTCAGCCGGTCGTCGGCGTCGACCTCCATGATGCCGAAGCGATAGGTCTCCTCGGCCGGCACCTCGATGACCGCGAGTGTCGCGCCGGCGCCGCGCTCCATGTGGAAGCGCAGCATCCGCGCGTAATCCATCTTGTAGACGTGGTCGCCCGACAGCACGATCAGGTGGCGCGCGCCTTCGCGCTGAATGGAATACAGGTTCTGATAGACGGCGTCCGCGGTGCCCTGATACCAGTGCTCGCCCACGCGCTTCTGCGGGTGGAGGACTTCGACGAATTCCCCCAGCTCGTCGGCCACGACGCTCCAGCCGAAGCGGAGATGGCGGGTCAGCGACAGCGACTTGTACTGGAGCGCGATGAAGATCTTGCGCAGTCCCGAGTTGAGGCAGTTGCTGAGCGTGAAGTCGATGATCCGGTAAGGTCCACCGAAGTAGACCGCCGGCTTGGCGCGTTCCTTCGTCAGCGGATAGAGTCGCTCGCCGACGCCTCCCGCGAGCACCATGACGACTACGTCATCCAGCATGTTGAGGTCACCGCTTCAACACAACCCGGGCCGGGGCGCCGTCGGCGCCCTCGATGCGAAGCGGCAGGCAGTACATCTCGTAGTGGCCGGCCTCCGCGTCGGACAGGTTCAGTCCCTCGATGATGACGACGTCGTTGCCGAGCAGCATCCGGTGCGCCGGCGCGCCCGCCTTCTTGAACTGCTCGACCGACAGGTAGTCCACACCAATCACCTTGACGCCCTGGTCGACCAGGAATTTGGCGCCGCCTTCGGTGAGGTAGGTATAGTCCTGGTGGAAGCCTTCGGACGAGTTCCACAGGGCCGAATTCGGGGTCCTCAGCAGCACCCGGATATCCTCGCGCAGCCCGGCGGCGG
>JBKJRJ010000185.1:0-5779 GCA_046594705.1 Vicinamibacterales bacterium | reverse complement strand
ACGATGGTGTAGAGGCTGACCGCCGGAATGAGGTAGAACACCGTCCGCCACCAGTGCCACGGCTTCATTTGGCATTGGTCATCTTGGGCGCGGCCACGGCGGTGGGAGCGGGCACGTAGCCGGCGGCCCCGGGCGCCTCCATGTATCGCCCGAAAATCATTTTGCCCGCCGTGGTCTGCAGCACGCTGGTGACGACGATGTCGATGTTCTTGCTGATCATCCGGCGCGCATTGTCCACCACCACCATGGTCCCGTCGTCCAGGTAGGCGACCCCCTGGTTGTACTCCTTGCCTTCCTTGAGGATGAACACCTTCATGAACTCGCCCGGCAGCACCACCGGCTTGAGCGCGTTGGCGAGCTCGTTGATGTTCAGCACCTGGACGCCGCGCAGCTGGGCGACCTTGTTCAGGTTGAAGTCGTTCGTGACGATCTTGCCCTGAAGGGTGCGGCCCAGCTCGATCAGCTTTAGATCGACCTCACGCACCTCGGGGAAATCGATGTCGGAGATGGTCACGTCGACGCCCGACATTTTCTGGATCTTCTGCAGGATGTCGAGCCCGCGGCGGCCGCGGTTGCGTTTCATCGAGTCGGAGGAATCGGCCACCAGCTGCAGCTCCTTCAGCACGAACTGCGGAATGACGAGGGTGCCGTCGAGAAAGCCGGTCTCACAAAGGTCGGCGATGCGGCCGTCGATGATGACGCTCGTGTCGAGAATCCGGTAGCGCTTCTGCGGCCCCGCCTCGCGGAACAGACTGACGAGGCGCTGCGGCTGGAGCCACTCGCCCTTCCGCGCGCCCATCACGATGCCGAGATAGGGGAAGACCAGCAGGATGAAGCTGTGCAGGAAGACGACGCGCGGGTCTGACGTATTCGCCCAGAACAGCGCGGCGCCGATCGTCTTGGAGAGGCCCAACCCGATGGCGCCGCCGATCAGCGCGCCAAGGAGGTCAGTGACTTCGGTCGAGCGGAGCCGCGTTTCGACGACGACGATCAGCACGCCGAGGGCGACGCCGACAGCCAGGCTGACCGCCAGCGACGGATGAAACGGCCGGGTCAGGGCTGCAGCCCACGACACAGCGGCGATGAACAGCGCGCGAGTAACGATATGCCAGGGCATCGGTTATGACTCCGGGTATGAAGGCCCCTTCATCATAACCAATGCGGCCCGGAGCGGTTACCTGGGCCAGCCGGTCTGCGGCAGCCCGGGCTCCACCCGCAGGGCGTTCTTGTAATACAGCTTCTTCAGGATCTCGTCCGGCAGCCCCATCCCGTACAGCTTCCAGAAGGCGTGATAACCGCGGTAGTAGTCGAAGTACTCGTCGCGGGTCTCGAAGACGCGCCAGTAGTAGGGGTACTCGGAGGCCTCGAAGGTGTCCTTCCCGAACATCACGCGGTCCTGGTATGTGGTGAAGAACTGCGTGGACGCATACGGCTGCCGGCCGAACTCGTAGAGGACCGCCGCAACCTCGAGCGTCACGTTGGGCAGCGTGTCGAGCAGCCTGGCGGCGCGCGCCAGGTCGTTGCCGTACCAGTTGAAGTGGGCGCCGATGAAGCGCGTCTTCGGGTGCTTCGAGAACATGTGGTCGCGTTCCTTCATCAACTGCTCGAACGTCGGGTAGACCGACGGCGGGCTGTGACGCTGGGGAAAGATGTTGAGCTCGAGCCAGCGCTCATTCTGGTAGTCGATCGGGGAGAAGAATTCCTGCGGTTCGGCGGTATGGATGATCACGGGAATGTTCAATTCGCCGGCGAGCGCCCAGACGGGATCGATGGACGGATCATCAACGGCCAGGCGGCTGCCGTCGGCCTTCTGGTTGCGCAGGCCGAGCTCCTTGAACACCTTGAGGCCGATGGCGCCGTGCGCTACCGCCTGGCGCAGGTCCGCGAGCGCCTTGCTTTCCCACGCGGGCGTGCCCGCGCCGTCCCACGCGACATTGGCAAACACGCGGAAGCGGTCCTGGTACGGACTGGCCTTGATCGCATCGACCTTCTTCTTGATCTCGGCGGGATCCGATCCGCCCGACAAGTCGACCAGGACGCGGAGGTTCAGCGCGTCCATCTCCTTGATGCGCTCCGGGTTGTTGATGAAGCTCGAGGTGCCGTGGGTGTGGACGTCCACGACCGGGAACTTGGCCCTCGGCACGAGATGCGGCTGCGCGACGACGGTCGAGCGCGGGCGATAGTCCACGATGCTTGGCGCTGGCGCCGCGGTCGGCGAGCATTGCAGGTGACGCGCTTCCGACATCCCCGGCGGGCACTGCTCGCCCTCCTTGATCTGCACCCAGCCCGCGCGCCCGCCGCGACCCCCCGGTCCGCGTCCGGCCCCCTGGCCGCCGCCCGGCGGCGGCTGTCCGCCTCCCTGTGCCACCAGCGCGTTCGCACCGGCGATCGAGAGAACAATCATGAACACCGACGTTGCAGCCCGCATGGTTCCTCCGCAGCCACTATAAGCCGCGAACCTCTCGATGTCCCTGGGTCCGCAGTAAGATGGCCGTATGGCGCAGCTCTTCGCCCTGGTGACGCTTGTCGCGCTGAGCGTCCAGGCGCCGCCCGCCGTCAAGCCGAGCCAGCACGGAACAGTCACGCAGCAGATCGCCGCCACCACCATCACGGTGGACTACAACCGTCCCGTCGCTCGCGGCCGGGACCTGTTCGGCGCGCTGGTGCCCTACGACCACGTGTGGTGTCCCGGCGCCGACGACTGCACCACCATCACCACGTCGACCGACATCACGATTGAAGGCCGCGCGCTCCAGGCCGGCACCTACTCCGTCTGGGCCAAACCCGCCGCGGCGAAGTGGATCGTCATCCTCAACCGCGCCCACCCGGTCTTCCACACGCGCTACCAGTCGGTCGCCGACCAGGATGCGTTGACGCTCGAGGTGACGCCGCGCGCCGGCTCCCACATGGAAACGCTCGCCTTCTATTTCCCTCTCGTCAACGCGAAACACGCTGAGCTGGCCCTGCACTGGGGCACCGTGATCGTCCCTCTCGTCATCGACGTGCCCTGAGACCGTGGCCCTCGCCTTTCCCGATGCCGCCGCGCGACTCATTAAAATCGGACACCGCTTCGACGCGCGCGGCTGGGTCCTCGGCACGAGCGGCAACTTCAGCATCGTCATCGACGAGGAGCCGATGAGGCTCGCCATGACCCGAAGTGGCAGCCAGAAAGGAGAACTCAGCGCGAGTGACATCCTGGAGGTGGGTGAAGAGGGGACCTCGATCGGCGCCACCGCCGGCGTCCCCTCGTCGGAAACGCCGCTGCACATCGAGATCATCACAACGCGGCCCGCCGCAGCCGTCCTGCACACCCACTCCATCTGGAGCACGCTGCTGTCGGACCGCCTGGCGGCGCGCGGCGGCGTGGAAATCAAGGGCTACGAGATGCTGAAGGGGCTCGCGGGAGTGACGACGCACGAGCATCGCGAGTGGATTCCGATCCTCGACAACGACCAGGACATGCCCCGGCTCGCGACGAAGATCCAGGCCACGCTGCGCGACCACCCCACCTGCCACGCGTTCCTGCTTCGCCGCCACGGGCTGTACACTTGGGGAGCCACCGTGCCCGAAGCCGTCCGGCACGTGGAGGTCCTGGAGTTTCTCCTGGAAAGCGTCGGCCGCAAGGAGGCAGCGTCATGGCGCTCGTGAATATGCCGTCCCTGAAGATGACGCGCCGCCGGGCGCGCCCATGATCCTGCTCGACATCGAGGGGACCACGACCCCTCTGTCGTTTGTGACGCAGGTGCTCTATCCCTACGCGCGCACCAACCTGCGCTCGTACCTCTACCGTCACGGCAACTCGCCGCAATACCTGGCGCTGATGGCGGGATTCCGGCGGGAGCACGCCGTCGACGAGCAGAAGGGTGAGCCCGTTCTGCCGTGGGCGGCCGAGGGCGCCGACTCGCGGCCATCCGTCCAGGCCTACGCCGAGTGGCTGATGGACCTCGACCGCAAGTCGCCCGCGCTCAAGGAGCTCCAGGGCTACATCTGGGAAGAGGGTTTCCAGCGTCGCGCGCTGGTGGGCCAGGTCTACGAAGACGTGCCCCCGGCGCTCGAGCGATGGCGCCGCGAAAATGTGCGGCTTGGTATCTTCTCGTCGGGCGCGGTGCTGGCGCAACGCTGGCTGTTCCGCACCTCGACCGCCGGCGACCTGTCGGTCTTCCTGCAGTGGTATTTCGACACCCACGCGGGATCCAAGGATGACCCGGCGAGCTACCGGCGGATCGCCGAGGAAGTCGGCGAGCTGCCCCCGCAGATCCTGTTCGTGTCGGATTCGCTCGGCGAGCTGAATGCGGCGCGGTCGTCCGGACTCGGCACCATCATGGTGGTGCGGCCGGGCAATGTCCCGCAGCCCGCTCACGACCATCCCGTGGTCCGCAGCTTCGGGGAGATCCGCCAGCGCTAGCGCTCAGGCGCTTGGCACAGCTGGGAACGGGCACGCGGGACGACGGGCAGAGTGGGATATCCTACGCGCGTATGGCTGGGCGACAAGTCTACATAGGAACCGACGGCGGCGCGACGACCTCCAAGGTCGGCGCGGTGTGGGAAGATGGCACCGCCGTCTCGACGAAACTGCTGCAGCGTTCGACCGGTTCGCACGGCGGCCCCGCGGCCACCGTGATCGGCTGGGTCGACGCGATTGACGGCTACCTGGAGGAGCACGGCCTGACCTGGGAGCAGGTCGCCGGCGTCGGCCTGGCGGTGCCCGGCCCGTTCCAACGCTACGGCGTCTTCGATCATTCCGCGAACCTGCCCGACAGCTTCACGGGCTTCGACGTCCACACCCACTACAGCGACGCGCTGGTCGAGCGCGCCGCGCGCCCCGTCCCGCTGATCGTCGCGAACGACGGCAACATGGGCGGTGTCGCCGAAGCCAAGCACGCGCGCGGGAACAGCACCGCGACGGTGTTGCTGCTGGCGCCGGGGTCCGGACTCGGGTGCGCCTTCATCGACGGGACGGGGCTCGCCCTGGAGGGGGACACGCTCGCCGGGATGGAGGCGGCCCACATGCCGGCGCCGCTGCACCTGCTCGGCAACGTCAAGGCGTATCCCTGCGGCTGCACGCGCACCTGGGGCTGCGTCGAGGTCTACACGACGATCTCGGGCCTGCCCTACTTGCTCGCCGACGCGCTGACCCGCCATCCCGATCACGCCCTGGCCACATCGACCGGCGACGCGAAGCAGCGCGTGCTGTCGCTCCGGGGCCTGGCCCAGAAGGGTGATGCGCTGGCGCTCGAGCTGTTCGACTTCCAGGCCCGCGCGCTGGGACTCCATGTCGCCAGCCTCGCGATGGCGCTCGATCCCGCCTTCGTCGTGATCGGCGGCGGCCTCATGGATCCGGAAGCGACCACCGCGGCGTTCCGCACGCGGTATCTCGACAATGTCCGCGCGGCCGCCGACCCCTACCTGTGGCCGGCGCAGCGCACACGCCTCAGCGTCGTCGCCGCATCACTCGGCGATCTGTCGCAGGCCGTCGGCGCCGCGCTGGCCGCCTTGTACCAGAACCGCCGGCGTTAGTTTAGGACCCGCTCTACCAGTCCATCAACTGATCGAGCGCTTCGCCGACGTGCTTGACCGGGACGATCTCGCACCCGGGGGGCGCCTCGTCGCGCGCGATGTTGCCGTCAGGGACGATGCAGCGCGTGAAACCCATCTGCGCGGCTTCGCGCAGCCGCAGCGCGGCCTGCGGAGCGCCCCGCACTTCTCCCGCGAGCCCCACTTCCCCGAAGACCGCCGTGCCCGCCCGGATCGGGCGGTTCCGCAAGCTCGAGGCCACCGC
>JBKJRJ010000140.1:0-11914 GCA_046594705.1 Vicinamibacterales bacterium | reverse complement strand
CCACGCGCGCGACCTGGAACCCGAACGTGACGATGAGGGTGGCGTAGACGGCTGCCGAGGCGAGCGTCTTCAACCAGGCCACGAGCTCTTCTCCCAGCCGGTTCAGCCAGAGCGACGTGCCGTCGAGCGCGATGCGCGGCTCGGTTGCGGCCGCGATCAGCGCGCCCGGTTCGCCTGTCAGGGGATCCGTTGGCGCCAGCACGAGGGGCGGGGCAAAGGCCTGCGCCGGCGTCTCACCCAGCCGCTCGATCGGGTCATGGTACGGCTGCGGCGCCGGCGGCGCGTAGGGGTCTTGCGGATCGCTCATAAAGTACCATCCAGTGTAAACCCATTCGAATCGATGTGATAGTGTGCCCTGTTTCCCAGTTCCAGGAGGCTTCCACGTGAACACGCCAGCATGGTCTCTGCGCCCGTGGCTTGCCCTGGCCCTCGCCCTGTCGATGTCCCTCGGCGCCGCTCCGGTAGCACAATCACCAGACACGGCCCGCTACCGGACCTACGACGAGATGACGTCGGCGCTGCGTGCGCTCGCCCAGGCCAACGCCAACCTGGTCAAGCTGGTCGATCTCGGCAAGAGCCACGAGGGCCGATCGGTCTGGGCGGTCGAACTCGCCAACCGCAGCGGCGCCGCGGTCGACGGCCGTCCGGCCTTGCTCGTCGCCGCCAATCTCGAAGGGGATCAGTTGATCGGCAGCGAGCTGGCCCTGCATCTCGCCCGGCACCTGGCCCGCGCCTACGCCTCCGACCCGCAGGTCAAGACACTCCTCGACGAGCACGCCGTGTACATCCTGCCGCGGGTCAACCCCGACGGCGCGGAGCAGATGTTCGGCAAGGTGAAGTCCTTCCGCCGCACCAACGCCCGCAAGTTTGACGAGGACAACGACGGACGGGTGGACGAGGATGGCCCCGAAGATCTCAACGGCGACGGCTTCATCAGCGTGATGCGAGTGAAGGACCCCAAGGGTCTCTACATGGCGCACCCCGATGATGCCCGATTGCTGCGGCGGGCCGATGCCCAGCGCGGCGAGGCGGGCGGCTGGTCGGTGTACTGGGAAGGCACCGACAACGACGGTGACGGCTTCATCAACGAAGACGGCCCGGGCGGCGTCGATCTGAATCGCAACTTCCAGCACCGGTATCCCTACTACACCGCCGACGCCGGCCCCCACATGGTGAGCGAGCCCGAGACGCGCGCCGTGATGGACTACGTCCTCACGAAGAAGAACGTGGCGGCCGTGCTGACCTACGGAGCCAGCGACAACCTGATTACCGCCCCGACACGCCAGGGGGCGCTCGGCGCGCCGCAGACGCTCGACCTGCTGGCGTTCGCGGATCACAGCGTCGCGGACGCGCGCCGCGTCGGCACCTTCGCCGGCGGCCAGGAGCAGTTCTTCTTTCCGGGCGGGGGCGGGGGCGGCCGTGGCGGTGGGGCAGAGCAGACGCGTCCGCCGGGCCAGCCGGCACCGCGCCCGCCGGCCACGACGGTCGCGGCGCAGGACGTCGACTACTTCCGCACCATCAGCGATCGCTACCGCGCGCTGACCGGAATCAGGAACGCACCGACCACCCGGATACCGGCCGGCGCGTTCTTCGAGTACGGCTACTACCAGTTCGGGGTCCCGTCGTTCTCCACGCCGGGATGGGGCTACCCGTCTGGCGCGGCCCCCGCGGCCCCTACGGCGCCCGGTGGCGCGGCGGCGCCGGCCGCCGGCGCACCCGCTCCGGGCGGCGGCCGTGCGGGAGGTCCCGGCGGCGGCCGCTCCGGCGGACCGGCAGACGGCGCCCCGCCAGCGTCCGGTGACGATGCGGGCGGCACCGCGGCGTTCGACGTGCGCACCGCGCAGGGCATCGCCGACGGGTTCATCGCGTGGACACCCTTCAAGCATCCGACGCTCGGCGCGGTAGAGATCGGCGGTTTCAAGCCGTATGCGGTCAGCAACCCGGCCCCATCGGAGATCGACGCACTCGGCCAGTCGCACGCCGCGTTCGCGATCTATCTGACGACGCTGTTCCCCAGGATCGCGATCGCCGACCTGACGGCGGTGACCATCGGCGGCGGCCTCTACCGGATTTCCGCGGAGGTCGAGAACGCCGGTTACTTGCCGACGTCAACCGCGCACGGCGTCACGTCCCGGAGCGTCAAGCCGACCATGGTGCAGCTCGGCGTGCCGCCCGAATCGATCGTCTCCGGCGACGCCAAGACGAGCTCGATTCCCGCGCTCGCCGGATCGGGGCGGCGTCACAGCTACCAGTGGATCGTGCGCGGCAGACCTGGTCAGGCGGTGGTGGTCAAGGCCGTCGCGGAGAAGGGCGGCGCCGCCGAGCGCACGGCGACCCTGAAATGAGGATCCCAGTGATGAAATTCCTGCTCACCTCGGCGATCATGGTCCTCACCGTCGGCGCCACCGGCGCGCAGCAGTCGCCCGCGCGCGCGCCGCGCAGCGGCTCCGATCCGCAGTTCAAGGTCCGGCTCGACTTCAACCGCTGGCACGACACCGACGAGATCAAGGCCGACCTGCAGCGGCTCGAGAAGGCGTGGCCGAAGTTCCTGACATACTCGTCGCTCGGCAAGAGCCACGGCGGGCGCGACATGATGTTGCTGACCGTCAACAACCCCGATTCCGGCGCCGAGATGACCAAGCCGGCCATCTACATCGAGGCCAACGTCCACGGCAACGAGATCCAGGGCGCTGAAGTGTCGCTCTACACGGTCTGGTACCTGATGGAGCACTACGACCGCATTCCGCAGATCAGGAAGCTGGTCGACGAGCGCGTGTTCTACGTTGTCCCCACCGTCAACCCGGACGGTCGGGATCACTTCCTGAAGGGGACCGGTGCCGGCTCGCGCACCGGCCACGTGCCGGTGGACGATGACAACGACGGCGTCGCCGACGAGGACGATGCCGACGACCTGAACGGCAACGGTGTGATCGAGCAGATCCGCAAGTACCTGCCCGGCAAGGGGACGATGCGCGTCAGTGCGCGCGACAAACGGCTGCTGGAGCCGGTGCCTGCGGGTGAAACCGGGGACTGGGTGCTGCTCGGCAGTGAAGGGCTCGATAACGACGGCGACGGCCGCGTCAACGAGGATCCGGTCGGCGGCTACGACGGCAATCGCAACTGGGCGTCGAACTGGCAGCCGAACTACATTCAGGGCGGCTCGATGGACTATCCGTTCCAGCTCCCCGAGGCGCGCGCGATCAACGACTTCCTGATGACGCACCCGAATATCGCCGGCGTGCAGTCGTACCACAACAACGGCGGCATGATCCTGCGCGGCCCCGGCGCCGAGTGGCAGGGTGAGTATCCGCGTGCCGACGTGAGCGTCTACGACGAGCTCGGGCGGCAGGGTGAGCGCATGCTCCCGTACTACCGCTACCTCGTGATCTGGAGCGGCCTCTACACGGTGCACGGCGGGTTCATCGACTGGACCAACGACGGCCTCGGGATGCTGTCGTTCTCGAACGAGCTGTGGAACGGCGGCCAGTATTTCAACAGCCCGGCGCTGGTCGAGCAGCAGCGCAATCCGGAGAGCCCGATCGCGCCGCGCACCGCGGACCTCTACTTCGACGATTTCCTCGAGTTCGGCGATCAGTATGTCGAATGGGCGCCATATGACCATCCCCAGTTCGGCAAGGTCGAGATGGGCGGCTGGAAGAAGACCCAGGGGCGGGTGCCACCGCGCTTCATGAACGAGGAGCTCTGCCACCGCAACATGGCGTTCTCGCTGTTCCAGGCCGACGAGATGCCGCAGATGAAGGCGGGGGAGACGATGGTCGAGGCGCTTGGCGGTGGCGTCCACCGCGTGCGCGTCGAGCTGGTGAACAGCAAGCTGACTCCGACGATTCTCGCCAAAGCGGCCGAGAACAACGTCGTCCGCCCCGACCTGCTGACCGTGACCGGCCCGGGCCTCGAGGTGCTGTCGGCCGGCTGGGTCCGCGACCGCTTCCGTCCGGGCGCGACGCAGTTGATCGATCAGAAACAGCTGGCGCGCATCCTCGTGCGCAACGGGCATCCCGGCCGCACGACGCGCGTGATCGAGTACATCGTCAAAGGCTCGGGCCCGATGACGGTGACCTACGACAGCCTGAAGGGCGGCCGCGCGGCGGCGACCGTCACGCTGCGGTAGGGTCCCGGGCATCACGATCGGGGTGTGAGGGGGGACGATGGTGGGCGTCGACCGGGTGACGCCGCCGCGCGTTACAGCTTCAGGTAATCGCGCAGGCGGCGCGTCTGCGATCGGCTGACGGGTATCTCGGTGCCCTTGGCATCCTTCATCTTCAGGATGTAATTGCGGCTGAACCAGGGCACGATTTCCTTGATTTTGTTGATGTTCACGAGGTGCGAGCGGTGCACCCGCCAGAACACGGCGGGGTCGAGCCGGGTCTGGAGCTCGTCGAGCGTGCGGTAGTTCGACGTGCCGGACACGGTGCTGGTGACGACCTGGATCAGATCGTCCTCGACCGAGGCGTGAAGCACTTCGTCGGTCTGCACCAGCAGGAACCGGTCGTCCACCTTGATCGCCAGCTGCTCGCGGCGTCCCTGCCGGTCGGCCAGCATCTGCACCAGCCGCTCGAAATCCTGATCCACTTTCGGGCCCGGCGCCTTGGCGGTGACGGCCTGCTGCCGCTTGCGCGCGCGGTCCACCGCCATCGCGAGCCGTTCCGGATCGACCGGCTTGAGCAGGTAGTCCACCGCGTTGACCTCGAACGCGTCGATGGCGTACTGATCGAAGGCCGTCACGAAAATCACCTGCGAGCCGATCCCGGCCTGCAGCACGCGCCGGGCCACTTCGAACCCCGTCAGCCCGGGCATCTGCACGTCGAGCATGACCAGGTCCGGCTGGTGTTCCTCGATGACGTTCAACGCCTCGACGCCGTTGCCGGCCTGGGCGATGACCTCGAGGCCGCCGATCTGTTCGAGCAGGAAGCACAACTCAGACCGCGCCAGCTGCTCGTCGTCCACGACCACGACCCGCAGGATGGCGTCCGACCGGTCCGCTCCGCTGCCCGGTGATGAGGTTGGCACTTACGCAATCTCCCTGGTGGGCGCCATGCGAAGCTCCGGGATGACGATGCGCGCGCAGGTGCCCTGGCCGGGCACGCTGTCGAGCTGGAGCTGGTAATTCGCGCCGTAGATGACCCGCAGGCGTTCGTTGACGTTGCGCAGGCCGATGCCGGTGCCCTTCACGCGGCCGGCCTCGGTGGCGGGGATGCCGATGCCGTTGTCGATGACGTCGATGATGGCGTGGTCGCCGTCGCGCAGGCTGCGGATCGTGACGCAGCCCTCCCCGAGCTTGTCCGAGAGGCCGTGTTTGATCGAGTTCTCGACCAGCGGTTGCAGCATCATGCTCGGGACGATGAGGTCGAGCGTCGCCGGGTCGATGTGCTTCTCGATCTTCAGCTGTGGGCCGAAGCGGATGCTCTCGATGTCGAGGTATTCGTCGATCGCGTCGAGCTCCTCGCGCAGCGTGACGAAGTGCTCCTGGCTGCGGAGCAGCCGGCGGAGCAGGCCCGACAGCTTGACAATGAGCGTGCGCGCCTTCTCCGGCTCCGAGCGGATCAGCGACGACACCGACGTCAGCGTGTTGAAGAGGAAATGCGGATTGATCTGGCTGGCGAGCGCGTCGAGGCGCGAGGCCATCAGCAGCTTCTCCTGCTCCTGCAGCCGGTGTTCGATCCGCGCGCTGTTCCAGATCTTGATCGGAATCGCGACCGACAGCACCGTCGTGACGAGCACCGCCACCCACATTCCGGGCGTATGGGCGGGTATCACGAAGAGCTTGGCCGGCCAGCGGTAGCCGACCGCCTGGGCAATGACTTCCAGGGCGATCGGAGCGGCCAGCAGGATGACGACCCAGTCGATCTCGAACCGGCGCACCAGCTTCCAGACGTGTCGATGGAGGCCGGTGAAAAAGAGGGGAGAGAAGTGCCAGATGGCTTCCGGCGGGCACAACTCACGGAGGCCGCCCCCCGCGAATCCGCAGCCGATCGCGAAGCCGAGCGCGCCCCATTCGCCGGCAAACGTCGGCGGAATGCCGAGCATGACGCCGACGATGGCGCCGGCGTAGGGGCCGGCCAGGAGCCCCGCCAGGAATGCCCCGGACAGCGTCAGGTCGGCGCCGTTGTTATTCAGCACCAGGCGCCAGATGACGCCGGCGGTCAGCGGCAGGCCGAGGCTCGCGGCAAATACCAGGCGCTCGGGCCAGTCTCGTTTTTCGGTCAGCAGGATGCGCCGGAACCACGGAAATCGCACCAGCATGGTCGCCAGCACCGCCCCCACGGCGAGCTTCGCCATCAGCGTGAACAGGAGGATCTGTTCGCTCGTGGGCAGATGGTTCGACTGGGTGGGCATTGGCTGTCTACAGTGTACCGTTCACAGTCTACAGGTCCCGGGTTCCCGCTTCTGGTCGAGCCTGCTGTGACCGTGAACGGCCAACGGCGACCTGATATGATTCGTCCATGATCCGTCCGCTCATCATCGGGTTCGCCACCACGCTGCGGCACTTCTTCAGGCCGAAGATCACGGTTAACTATCCGGAGCAGAAAATCCCGGTGTTTCCGAAGTGGCGCGGCAAGCAGGTGCTGATGCGCGACGAGAACGGGCTGGAGAAATGCGTGGCGTGCGGCCTCTGCGCCGTCGCCTGTCCGGCCGACGCGATTTACCTCGAGGCGGCCGAGAACGACGGCAGCGTGCAAGCCGGCCCGCGCTACGCGAGCGTCTACCAGATCCACAAGACGCGCTGCATCTTCTGCGGCTTCTGCGAAGAGGCCTGCCCGGTGTCGGCGATCTTCATGGGCAAGGATTACGAGCTGGCGGTCTACAGCAACAAGGACTTCATCTGGGACAAGACCGACATGCTGGTGCCGGCGCCGGAGTCGACCGCCGTGCAGACGACCCGTCCCGCCTCGTCTGGGGCGCGCTAGGCGACATCCACGGCGCGTTCGACGCCGTGCGGCGCATCCTCGCGCGGCACCCCGACGTCCCGTTCTGGCTGTGCGTCGGCGACATCGCCCGTGATGGCGCCGGCAGGCGCTACGAGTCGCTCGGCGCCCCGATCTACTGGATCCACGGCAACAACGATGACTTCGACGCCATCGCCGCCGGCGATCTGCCGTCCGATCTCCATCACATCGCCAACGGCACCGCCATCGACATCCCCTGTTCCCAACACGACGCCGGCCACAGCGTGACGGTCGCCGGACTGGGCGGCACGTTCGCGCCGACGTGGTATGAATCGCGCGCCGCGGATCTGCCGCATCCGCGGAAGGGGACCGCCAAGGCCACGGAACTGGCAGACAAGAGGCGCCACTTCCTGCGCCAAGAGGTCGAGGCCTGCACCAGGCTTCACGGGATTGACGTGTTCATGACCCACGAGGCGGCCAAGCCGTTCCCCGCGTTGCCGGGCGGACGAGGGCCGGATGCCGGGAAGGCACAGATCAATGACGTCCTCGCCGCCATGCGTCCCCGCCTGCACCTCTTCGGGCACCATCACCGCTTCAGCGACGCCACGCGGGACGGTGTCCGCTCAATCGGCCTGGACCTCGTGACCAGCTCCTTCCTGCTGGTGGACGCCGCCTCGCACGAGATTCAGGTGATAAAATCTGAGGATCGCTGATGCGTAGCCCTTTTCTCCAGGAGATCGAGACCCGCGTGCTCGTGTGTGACGGCGCGATGGGGACGATGCTGTACGCGCGCGGCATCTTCCTGAACCGGTCGTTCGACGAGCTCAATCTGACGCAGCCAGACCTCGTCGCCGAGGTGCACCAGGCCTACGTGCGCGCCGGCGCCGACGTGGTCGAGACCAACACCTTCGGGGCGAACCGCGTGAAGCTCGGCGCCTTCGGGCTGGCGGAGCGCGTGCACGCGATCAACGCGCAGGGGGCGAAGATCGCGCGGCACGCGGCGCGCGACCAGGTCTATGTGGCCGGCGCGATCGGGCCGCTCGGCATCCGTGTCGAGCCCTGGGGCAAAACCGGGGTGGACGAGGCCGAGGCGATCTTCCGCGAGCAGGCCACGGCGCTGGTGGACGGGGGCGTCGATCTGTTCATCCTCGAGACCTTCCGCGACGTCAACGAGATGGGCGCCGCGATTCGAGCCGTCCGCAGCGTCTGCAATCTGCCCGTCGTCGCGCAGATTACGATCTCCGAAGACGGCAACAGCCTGGACGGCGTGTCGCCGGAGTCGTTCGTGCCGGACCTCGAGGCGCGCGGCGCCGACGTGGTCGGGCTGAACTGCAGCGTCGGCCCGGCGGCCATGCTCGAGACGCTCGAGCGGATGGCGCGGGTGGCGCGCGTGAAGCTGGCCGCGCAGCCCAACGCCGGCAAGCCGCGCGAGATCGAAGGGCGCAACCTCTACCTGTGCTCGCCTGACTACATGGCGTCGTACGCGCGCCGCTTCATCAACACCGGCGTGCGGCTGGTCGGCGGGTGCTGCGGCACCACGCCCGAGCACATCCGTGCGATCAAGACAGCGGTGCGGTCGCTCGCGCCGGGCGCCGCCAAGCCGGCGACGCCGGTGCTGCCACCGTCGCCGGGCAGGCCCCCCGACGGCGCTCGGGCCAGGTCCCTCCAGCCGCCGGTGGCGCGAGAACACAAGTCGCGCATGGCGAACACGCTGGCGCGCGGCGGGTTTGTCGTCAGCGTGGAGCTGACGCCGCCGCGCGGGTTTCAGGCCGAGGCGCTGATCGAGCAGGCGCGCGCGCTGAAGATCCGCGGTATCGATCTGGTGAACGTGCCCGATGGGGTCCGCGCCAGCGCGCGGATGAGCGCGTTGTCCGCCGCCTGCCTGGTCCATCAGCAGTCCGGCGTCGAGACCATCCTCCACTATGTCTGCCGCGACCGGCACCTGCTCGGGATGCAGTCGGATCTGCTCGGCGCCCATGCCATGGGCGTAAGGAACGTACTGCTGGTCACCGGCGATCCGCCCAAGGTGGGGGACTACCCCGACGCGACGGCGCTGCCCGAGGTCGACTCGATTGGCCTCGCCAACGTCCTCTCCAGCCTGAACGGCGGGGTCGACGTCGGCGGCCAGCCGATCGGCAGCCCGACCGCATTCCATATCGGGGTGGCGGTGAACCCCGGGGCGCTCGACCTGGACGACGAACTGCGACGCTTCGCCTTCAAGGTGGAGGCGGGCGCCGAGTTCGCGATTACCCAGCCGGTGTTCGACGCGGCGGACTTCCGGACGTTCATGGAGCGCATCCGGCATCACGGCATTCCCATCCTGGCCGGCATCCTGCCGCTCGAGAGCGCCCGCCACGCCGAGTTCATGGCGAATGAAGTGCCCGGCGTGCGGGTGCCCGACGCGATCGTCGAGCGGATGCGCCTGGCAGACGCCGATGGGCGCGCCGAGGCGGAAGGCCTGGCGATCGCGCGCGAAGTGGCGGCGGCGATCCGTCCCCTGGTGCAGGGACTCCAGATTTCAGCCCCTCCCAACGCCGCCGGGGTCACGCTGGGCGTGATCGAGGTCCTCGGAGCCTGATTCCGGGCGATTCGGGCTGCGCCGCCGCGCGGTAACGGGTGACGGCGCGGTCCGGGACCCCCGTGGTATAGTCCTTGGACCCGAGGGTTTTACGGGGCATTTACCGTGCAATCTGCGGGGTATCCGTCGCGTACTCTGCGAGCGGGGCGGGACTAACGGATGGCCTTATTCGACCGAAAAACTGACGCGGAGAACGTGACCGGCGATGCCGCCACCCGTGCCCTTTCCGTGGCCGCGGTGGAAAACGATTTTGTCGAGAACGTCTACGACAAGCTCGCCATCGTCTACGACCTCACCTTCGGCCCCGCGCTGCATCCGGGCCGGCTCCAGGCCATCGAACGCATGAACATCCAGCCGGGCGAGCGCGTGCTCGAGGTGGGGGTCGGGACCGGGATCAATCTCCCGCTCTATCCGCGCGAGGCCACGATCACCGGCATCGATTTCACCGCCTCGATGCTCGAGAAGGCCCGCGAGCGCGCCGCTCGCAAGAACGCCGCACCCGTCAGACTGCTGCAGATGGATGCCGCGGACCTCAAGTTCGCCGACGACTCGTTCGACATCGTCTACGCCCCCTACCTGATCAGTGTCGTCCCCGACCCCGTCAAGGTCGCCAGGGAAATGCGCCGCGTCTGCCGCCCCGGTGGGCGCATCATCTTCCTGAATCACTTCCTGAGCCCGAATCTTCTGCTCTCGCGCATCGAGCGCCTCATCTCGCCCGCCACCATTCACATCGGCTTCAAGTCGGACGTCGACCTGCCCGCGTTCCTCGCGCAGGCGGAGCTGATGCCCGTGTCGATCGAAAAGGTGAACTGGCCGAAGATCTGGTCGCTCGTGACCTGCGTCAAGTAGCTCGTCGTTCGACCAACTAACCGCCTACCCCCCAAACGGGCGCTCCAGCGACTCCGACTGCGGCGTGAACAGCTCCGCGCCGTTCTCCGTGATGTGCAGGTCGTCTTCCAGCCGCACCCCGAACTCGCCGCGGATGTAGATGCCAGGCTCGTCGCTGAACGTCATGTGCGGCCGCAGGGTCAGCGCCTTTTCCCACCCGAACATGTTGTGCTTCACCAGGTAGGGCCATTCGTGGCCGTCCATGCCCATCCCGTGGCCGACGCGATGTGAGAAGAACGTGAAGCCGGGGCCGTAGCCGGCGTCGACGATGACCTTTCGGGCCGCGGCGTCGAGCGCGTCGAGCGGCACGCCGGGCCTGGCCGCCTCGAGCGTGGCCGTCTGCGCCTGCTTGACGATGGTGAAGACGCTGTTCATTTTGGCGGTGGGCGTGCCGAGCACGAACGTGCGCGTGATGTCGGACTGGTAGCCCTCGACGGCGCAGCCGCCGTCCACCATGATGATGGTGCCTTCGCGGATGGTCTGCGGCTGGATCGAGCCGTGGGGGAGCGCTGTGTAGCTCCCGACCTGCGCGCCGGCGCCGCCGGGGAAGCCGAGGCGGTCGTGTGCCTGCGCGATCAGCGCGGCCACGGTGTCCTGGGTCATCCCCGGCTGCAGGGCGCGGTACGCGGCCTCGTAGGCCTTCAGCGTCACCTGCGAGGCGAGCCGCATCAACGCGATTTCGTGCGGCTCCTTGATCATCCGGCAGCCGGTCACCACCGGAGTGGCGCTCACCAGCCTGAGCTGGGGCGCCGCCTGCGCCACGCTGTCGCTCCAGACGAACTTGGTGGTTTCCTCGATGCCGAGCGTGCCGGTCGCGACGCCGCGATCTTTCAATCCACTCGCCACCAGCGCGTAGGGACTCTCATCCTCGTTCCAGGTGCGGACGTCCGCCTTGCCGCCGCCGAAGGGCCCGAGCGCGATCTGCTCGCGCGCCCGATCTTCCTCGAACGCCGGGCAGACAAAGAATGGTTCGCCTTTCGCGGGAAGCAGGCACGCCGTCAGGCGCTCGCCGCCACCCCAGTGGATGTTGGTGAAGTAGACGAGCGAGGTGCCCTGCGTCAGCATCAGCGCGTCAATCTTGTGCTGCGCCATCAACCGGCGCGCCTTCTCGATCCGCGCGCGGCGCTCGTCGCTGGTGATGGGGGTGGCCTGCGCCTTCATGGAGGTCAGCGCCGCCAGCGACGGGGGCAGCGCAGCGTCCTGAGCCGATGCGGGACGGACGCCGCCCGCCACGAGCGCGGCGGCGGATGACCAGAAAAACGAGCGGCGGGTGAACATCGGGGATCTCCTGGGTGGACAGGCCACGGCTGAGACAGCGATCACGCAGACCACACCGACCGCGTAGGGTAGCTGCCGTTAGCCCTCGGCCGTAACAGCCGCGGCGATCATATCCGCAATGACCTCGGCGCCGTTGGTGGCCGGGCGCTCGGGGGGCGGCGGCGCCCCGACCGCGGCGTCGAGCGCTGACTGCCAGCGGCCGGCCAGCAGCGCGTCGTTGTCGAGATAGGCGCAGCGCAGGTAGCGCGGCATGTCGCGAACCAGC
>JBKJRJ010000118.1:0-2700 GCA_046594705.1 Vicinamibacterales bacterium | reverse complement strand
CCTCGATCGCAAGCTGGCGGATCGCCGCGTGTTCCCCGCCATCGACATCCAGAAGAGCGGCACCCGCAAGGAGGAACTGCTGATCGTGAAGGAAGACCTCAACCGCGTGTGGGTGCTTCGCAAAGTGCTCACGCCGCTCTCGCCCGTCGAGGGCATGGAGCTGCTGCTCTCCAAGATGGGCAAGACCAAGAACAACGCCGAGTTCCTCGGGTCGATGGCCGCCGGCAGGTAGGGCCGAGGATCACGCGGCCGATCAGGCTACTCCGCGCATCCCGCGGCGTCACTCCGGGTAGTCCGCGGCGCGTACTCCGCGCGCATTCCCGTACTCCGCCGCCGTACTCCGCGGCCCTACGGCACCAGCTTGTTCACCACGGCGTAGTGAATCAGCTCCGCGCTGCTGTGGAGCTGCAGCTTCTCGAGGATGCGGGCGCGGTAGGTGCTCACCGTCTTGACGCTGAGGCCCAGTTCGGTCCCGATCTCCGACACCGTGCGGCCCGCCCCGATCATCCGCAGCACCTGGTATTCGCGGTCCGACAGCGCATGGTGGGCGGGGAGGTCGGCGACGGCGGGCGACGCCTCGGCCGGCGGCGATGCCTCACGGCGACCGCCGAGTGCCTCACGCACGGCGCGCACGAGCTCTTCGGGATCGCTGTCCTTGGTGACGTAACCGGCGGCGCCCGCCTCGCGGGCACGCGCGGCGAACTGGTCGAGCGAGTGCATGCTGACGACCAGCACCGGAATCCCCGGGAACTCGCGCCGCAGTTTGCGCAGCAGCGTCATCCCGCTGTCGCCACGCAGCGTGAGGTCCAGCAGGATGAGGTGACACGGCACCGCGCGCAGGTGCGCGACCGCTCCTTCCCCGTCGACCGCTTCGGCGATGCGCAGATCGGGAATGGCGTCGGCCAGCACGCGGGCGATGCCCTGGCGAACCACCGGGTGGTCGTCGACCAGCAGGACGCTAGGCACGCGCCCGTACCTTCCGGGGCGCCGCCGCGATCGCCGGCTCGACCGGCGGGTCGTCCGGCAGGATCACCAGGACTCGCGTGCCCTGGCGGCGCGCGCCGGTGATCCGTACTTCGCCGCCGAGCGCGAGCGCGCGCTCCCGCATCCCCAGCAATCCCATCGTCCGCGGGTTGTGGACCTGGTCGTCGGTGATGCCGCGCCCGTTGTCGCGCACTTCCATCAGCGTGACGCCGGGCTGGCGCGTCAGGTAGATCCACACGGTGCCGGCGCCGGCGTGGTTCGCGATGTTCTCGAGCGCGGCGAGAAGAATGCGGAACAGCGCCGTCACGCGCGCCTCGTCGAGGTCGAACGACGGCGGCTTCGCCCGCACGTAACAGCGCATACCGGTGCGCGTGCTGAAAACCGACGCTTCCCAGCGGATCGCAGGCACCAGCCCGAGGTGATCGAGGATCGGCGGGCGGAGCGCGGTGGTCAGCGAGCGGAGCGACGCCACGCCGATATCGGTGAGGCCCGCGGCCGCCTGCAGGCGATCGACGATCGGCCGATCCGATCGGGCGGCGGTCTCGCGGAAGTGGCCGATGGCGGCGCGGAGCTCGAGCCGGATGCTCGTGAACAGCTGTCCCAGCTCGTCGTGGAGCGTCCGCGCCAGCAGCCGGCGCTCGTCCTCGCGCGTCTGCTCTGCGTGCGCCGACAGTTCCCGCAGCCGGCGGCTGGACTCCCGCAGCCGTGCTTCAAGGGCGCGGCGCTGGGTGACATCCCGGTAGTGCCACATGTGCACCGTCTCCCCCTCGGGGCCGGGCACGGGGACGTAGTCACGATTCAGCACCCGGCCGTCCGTCAGCGCGACCTCGAACCCCAGGAGCGGCTGACGACGCTCGCGAAGCTCCCTCGTCAGGAGGCGGTGCGCCTGAACGTCGGGCACCAGCGCGGGCCACAACGCCTCGCGGACCTCGTCGGCGCGCAGGCCGATGACGGCGGCGGGCTCGCCCAGGCCGAACATCCGGCAGAAGGCGGCATTCGCCACGGTGATGATGCCTGTGTCGCTCTCCGCCATCACGCCATCCTGGATGTTCGCGATCAGCGCGTTGAGCAGTGCGACGGCAGGGGGAGGCGAGGGACGCACGCCGGTACGAGTACGACGGGGCAAGAGGCCCATTCTGTCAGCCCGGGCAACGAAACTCCCAAGAGTTTTTGCGGTGTAAGACGAACACCGACATGGCGGAGTCCGCCCATGTCAGACAAAGACCGATAGCGATACCGCCCGGGGGTCGATAGCATGAGAGGGGCTCGCGCGAGCCCAACCATGGACGCCCCCGACCTCGGACACGCGATCAGGAATCACCTGGCGATCATCCTCGGCTTCACGGAGCTATTGCTTCAGGACGCCGGTGACGACGATCCGCGGCGCACTGACTACCAGGAGATTCACAAGGCGGCGACCGCGGCATTGCGGCTGCTGTCCGACAAGGACACCGACCAGGCGTGATCGCGCGTCGGTCTCAGCGTTCCGCCGCGCTGGCGCGTCCGGTCGGGCGCGGCAGCGCCTTCCTGGGCAGCTTCTCGTCGCGCATCGCCGCGTTGTAGGCGAACACCGCCGACACCGTCGACTGCTGGATCACATCGTCACGCTGGACGCGGTCGTAGGTGTCCATGTTCGAGTGGTGCGTCCGCGCGTTGTACTCCAGCCGGTCCTGCACGAACTGAAATCCCGGCAGACCGACAGCGTCAAACGAGGAG